>DATLZX010000184.1:0-5925 GCA_035573795.1 Pyrinomonadaceae bacterium
GTCAACCTGCTTATTAAGGAAGGTAAGCTAGAGCTGCAAAAGGCTGCCGAATTTGCCTCTGTAACAAACGATATAGAGCTTTCGCAGCAGCTGGTGCGTTCCGGCCTTTTGAGCAGCGATGATCTAAGGAAAGCTTTTGCTAATCAGGCTGAGACAGTTTTTAGTGAATCGCTTTTGTGGAAAGACGGTCAATGGCAGTTTGATCATAAAAGCCGAGCCCGTGAGGATTTTAATTTTCAGCCAGAAATCAATCGCTATCTGATTGATTTTGCCCGTGATACCGTGGCTGAAAAACTTTTCGAGAAGTTTCCCTTAGTTGATGAAAGATTTTCTCTCAAAAATAAAGACATTTTATCTAATAATTTAAATCTCAACGTTGCGGAATCGTTTATTGTCTCTCTACTAGAATTTCAGCCAGCTTCTTTCGGTGAGATAAGGCAAATGTCTGCAGTTCCAGATATTGAAATTCTTCGATCAGTGTATGGCTTATGGCTAATCGGCGCTGTCGAAAGAAGCGGACATATTACCACACTTCCGATGGACAAGCTGTCGGATCTGAAAACTGCAAAGCTGCAAAAGGTCAGATCTGCCGCTGAGATTTTAAAAGTAAAAGCCATTAAGGAAGAAAAACCTCTACAAAACGAGAAAACAGAACCTAAGGCTCAGCGAAAGGCGCAAGTGGCACCTTTATTAACACTTGAAGAGTTTCTCGATAAAATGAGCTCAGATCTGGACGCTTATTCAAAACTTGGTGTCTCGAAAAATGATAATGACGACACAATCAAAAACGCCTATTATTCGCTTGCCAAGCAGTTTCACCCGGACAGGTTTCATCGAGAGGAAAAAGAAACAATCCGCAAGATTCAATCAGCATTTACTGAGCTTGCCCGGACATATGAATTGGTAAAAACAGCCAAATCAAGGGAGACGTACAATATTAAGCTCAGCCGTGAAATGGAAGCAAGAAAATTGGCCCAAAGCGTCGGCGCTACTTCAAATCCGAATGAACACAAACACGAAGAGGCCTTAAGCAGCTTCCAGGAAGGACTTCAACTACTTAATGATGGCGATCCTTTTGGGGCAATCCCGGCACTTTCAAGAGCAGTATTGCTCAGCCCGCAAAACGCTCTATTTCAGGCTTATTATGGTAAAGCGCTCAGTTACGACGAAAAGCAGAAATTCAAGGCAGAATCATCAATGCTCGCAGCAATCAAAATCGAGCCGCTTAATTTCAAAATCCGCCAAATATATGTTGACTTCCTTGTTGAAAACAAACTGCTTCGCCGCGCCGAAGGCGAGCTTATCAGGTTTTTGGAACTTTCACCAGAAAATAGCGATGCAAAAAAATTATTGTCAAAAATCCAGCGATTGATGCAATCTCAAAACACCTGAACTTGAAACTATCTCAAAAGAGTCGCAAACTAAACTTGAGTTTAATTACACAGAAAAATGCTTAGCCCATTTGCTCTTGAAACGGATTTTGAAAATAAGTTACTAAAAATATCCTCGGATATAGATGACTTCGAAGGATACACTCACGCACACGGCCTGCGAATTGCAGAAATTTCAGAAAAACTAGCAAAAAAATTGGATTTGTGCGAATCAGATCTACAGCCCTTACGATATGCAGCCTTGCTTCATGATATTGGCGAAAGAGCGATGAATCGCTCTTACATTCGTGAAAACCGGCCGCTTACTATCGAAGAGCAGCTCGACTTAAAAAGGCATCCTGTAATTGGAGAGAAAGAGGTCGCCAATCTGGGCTTAGATCGCGCAGTGCAGCTTCTGGTACGCTGGCATCATGAATGGTGGGATGGAAGCGGATATCCGGACGGGCTTGCCGCAGAGCAGATTCCGCTAGGCGCTAGGATTTTAAGGATATCAGATTGTTTTGCAGCAATTACTGATGATCGTCCGAGACGGCAGGCTCGCACAAGGAAAGAAGCATTGAATTATCTGAAGGATTGGGCAGGAATTGAATTCGATCCCGCTTTGGTCTCTTTGTTTTTGAAGTTGAATGAAGATGAGGTGTTTTAGGTCATAAAACACTAATAGTTGAACACAAGCTTTCTTTATATTTCACTTTTGCAATCTTTATTACTTTAAACATTTCAGTCTTTTGAAATTAAATTTCCGCACTTTGAAATTGAAATGCCAGACGTTTTTACTTCAAAACAATTTTCATTGAATTCATTTGAATTGAGTATTATTTCAAAGTTCAATGTTGAGTCTATCTGTCTGCCTTTGATTGGTGATCCATCAATTCTTCCTATTTTGAAACGCAGAGGAATCGCACTAGGCGGAGCAAATGAAAAAAAATCAGACCATTTGATTGCAAAATCTTCACTCGCAGATGAGGATTCTTTGCCTGATGAGGGCATTTTGGAGTTTTTACTACGGGATTCATATGAGCCCAACTCCGCGAATTTTATAAGTGGTTTGAAAACCTGGTTCACTGAACAGGAGGCAACCTGGCTATCTAACATCAGGGAAAGAATTGAAAAAATCGAAAATCCTGCAATACGTGACCTTGCCGCGGCCCTTGCTATCAAGACTGCAGAAGTAGCCTTGGCCAGGCGTTTACGTGCGCCTGAACTGAGCCAGTCAATGTCGAAAATTTTTCGTCAGATTTCAGAAAACTTCGTTCCGTTTCCGCGATCCAGTCTAAGAACTACTTTGAAAATTGCAAAGCCGGGAGAATTCGTAGGAGATTTCCCGGCTCACTTGATGTTTTTACGTTTGCCGGAACCGGCTTTTGACAGTCAGAATGTTAAAGAAGATTGGCGAGAAGTTTGGATCTCGCAGGGGCGAAGTTCGATTGAATCTTTATCTAATCGCGATTTTACTGACCTTTTTACAAAAACTCCCGGCAAACAGTATATTCTCAATTCAATCGAAGAAATTCTGAGCCGTTGCGGAAACTTTCAACATTGGATGATCAGCTTCGTGGATGTCCCTTTCATCTCGGCTCAAAACTTGACTGAGCTGGTCTCAAGATTCAGAAAAGTTTCTGCAGTCTATGCTAAAGATATCTCAGATCTAACAGGTAAAAGGGCGGCAATTCTTGTTGCAAGTTTTTGATTGCATGATTTAAAGATAGTTCAAGAAAAAATTCAGGGTGCAGCCGAATCTAAAACACTGTATTCAAACAGAAATCACACTCGAATAAAAATGCTTCGTCTCGAAATTAAGCTGCAAAACTAATATTAAAAATCGTAAAAGTAAATCAACCAAACTTTCTATCCCTTTCAATGCGTGCAAACCAAATAATGCCTGCCAGGCCAGATAAAATTCCTGAGCCCGCCGTCAACATGAATGGCGAAATCGAGTACATCAATTCTCCTGATACATAACTGGAAAGGCCGTAAATGAAAGTTTCGGCCCCGCGATCGAGCGTTGAAATCCTGCCACGTATTTCATCCGGAAGGCTGCGCTGAAACAGAGTTTCTTGAACCGCATATTCGATGCCTATTATCAATCTTGATACAAAACTCAGGATTGAAAAAACCAGTAGGTCAGACGACAGGGCAGCAAGAGCAAAAATCACTCCGTGAATTACCAAAGACCACCCGACAAATCCCCGATGCAGGTTATACAAATCTAGCAAAACGCCAATGCGGTGGGCTAGCAACATACCAACAGTTAGTCCGGCTCCAGTTGCAGTCCAGAGCAAAGCTACTGCGATATCAGCATTCCATCCTTCGGCATGTGAAAAGTAAACCCCACCGACTCTTTCGAAAATTATGTTTATTGCTCCCCCGCCAGTTGCCCAAATCACATTAAGAAGCAAAATCGTCAGCGCAAAGTGATTTCGAAATGCATAAGAAATGCCCTCTTTAAGCTGATGGATGAATTTTTCTGATTTGTCGGAAGACACCTCCAGAGTGATTAACTGCTGTTCGCGTGTTGCTTTCTCAGGAATTAACCAAACAGTCCATGCAGATACCAAAAAAGAAGCAGCATTGATAATAAATGCAACATCGTATCCGAAGAGTGCAGATGCCCAGCCGCCCAAGGCGGAACCAACTGCCATCAAAAGAAATCGCGTTGAAAACATCAAGGCCGTTCCGGCAAGCAAGCCTTCTTTTCCTGTGAGATTCGGAGTAGCGGCATTTTTTGCACCCTCGAAAAATGCCCCGAATGAAGAAAGAAGGGCGGTTGCCAGATAGGCCAGCCACAAGTCGTCTGCATCTTTCACCAAAATAAATAGCAATGCTATAACAACTCTTACGACATCGCTGATAATCATTACCTGACGACGAGAGAAGCGGTCAACGAAAGTGCCAGCTATTGGCGAAATGATTGCAAATGGAATTATCCTGCAGACAAACAAAATACCAGCCGCGCTAGGTGAGGCTTCAGATACTACCCGGACCAATCCCAAGCCGGCTATAAAATTGAACCAGTTTCCAAGCTCCGAGATGAATTGACCTGCCAAAAGCAACCTGAAATTACGGTTTTCTTTCAGCAATTCCAGATATGAAAGCGATCTTGCCCCCATAGGTTCAGAAAAAAAGATGAAAATAATGATGATAAATTAAAAAGCTTCTACAACCTAAAGGCGGGGCGGATGCACTGCTTTTCGGCTTTGCAGTGCATCCGGAATCGAAAGGGTAGGTCAGACGTTTTACGGCTCGGGTTGGACTTGTTTGACTCTGTCAGGAGTCTCTGAAAAACCAATAGTTTTATTGGAAGGAAGCATTCCTTTAATTCTGCGGATAGCAAGAGCTATCCCGGTATAACCTAAAATCGCACCGCCAATGCATCCCAAGAAGGCGATAAATTGTCCGATTATGCCAAAGGATTCTCCGGTATGGGTAAATCTGAACCAGCTTCTTAATTGCGTTCCCAATCCACGCTCTCCATAAGGACTCCATTTAAGGACTTTTCTCTCTGAAGTATTTACAGTCAGGGTCGAACGGCCAAAGCGGTTCCAATAAATGCCTTCATCTATACTTACGTCGGTTGTTTCGCCCAGAGGCAATCTGATTGTCATGCTTTGCCAATCAGTTACGGCTGCTTTTGAAACAGAAATAACCTCGTCAATTCTACTCGTATAATCGGGCTTGGCTTTTTGCTTATCGTTTTCATTTTGTCTCGGGTTATTTTGCGAAGCAGCTTCTACATTCTCTCCTGAAATCCACATCAAAAGATCAGATGCCCAGCGGTAGGAAATCACCGTTGCAGTTACAGCCATCACTAATAGCGGAACAGCAGCCCAGATTCCGATTACGTTATGCCAATTGAAATCCCTTGCTCTCGAGGTCTTGGTTTTACGAAACCAAATGATCGGCCGGAGATGTTTTTTGCTCCAGACTCTTGGCAGCCAAAGGTATAACCCGGTAATTATGATGAAGATAAACACCAGATTGGCAGCGCCAGTTGCCGCTTTGCCAACTGCTCGGGATTCTCCGCTAAGCGATAGGTAACGATGCAGTTCGCGTAAGGTTTGCATCGCTTGCCTAATATTTTTGCCGGCTTCGAAAATTTCACCACTTGATTGATCTAGGTAAAAGACCGCTCCTTGCCCTGCCGTAACCTGAATTCGAGATTGCGCATTATTTGTTATTGTGAGCGAACTCGGCTTTATTTCTTTTTCATTGAGCTTCGAAACCAGCTCGGAAACCGTAAATTTTTTATTACTGCTGTCAGTATTTTTGCTTGTTTTCAAATCTCCATCAGCGAGCTCGATCAATTGTCGCTCAAAGGCGAGCAGCGCTCCCGAAACACACAAGACAACAATTATCAGCCCCAGCGTTAGGCCTATAGCAAAATGCGTCCAAAAAATTATCCGGCGAAAAGTATTCATTTTTTTAATTACGTTTAGCTCAATAAACCTATTGAGTGGATTAAATCTTTTTGATCATTAAACTTTTGAAAATAAATTTTCTTGCCAAGCTTTTTCGTAAGTGATTGATTTAGAAG
>DATLZX010000185.1:0-3086 GCA_035573795.1 Pyrinomonadaceae bacterium
CCCGATTTGCCAATTCGGCGGCATCGTTTACAGAGATTTGTTTTACCGCAGCCCTGATTCCCCTTATGGCTGACAAATTTACACTAAAATCATCAGCGCCGAGCCCTATAAGGATTGGCAGATAAAAGCTCGAGCCGGACATTTCGCCGCAAACGACTAGCGGCTTTGAGGCTTTTTTTGCTGCCTCGATGGTAATTCTGACGGCCCTCAAAACTGCGGGATGAAGTGATTGAAACCAGTTTGCGACGGCTTCATTGTCCCTGTCTACGGCAAGTAAGTATTGGACAAGATCATTTGTGCCCAGGCATAGGCAATCAACTTCTTTCAAAATACCATCAATTGCCAGTACTGCCGCCGGTACTTCGATCATTGTACCCAATCTGGGGCTTCCGGTCTTGATACCACTTTGCGAAAGGGCTTGACTCTCTACTTTAAGTATTTCTTTAACTTGCCGAATTTCATCAACGCCGGACACCATTGGGAGAATTATGTCAATCTCGCAGTCTGCCGCTGCCTGCAATAAAGCCCTAAGCTGTGTCCTGAAATAACGCTTCGAAGACAGGCCAAGCCTTAAAGCCCTTAAACCGAGGGCTGGGTTTTTCTCTCTCTGCGAGGCAACTTCCACAAGCTGTGAAATGCCTATATCAAAGGTTCTAATACGTGCCCTGTAATGTCCGGCAGCTTTTCCGAGGTTTCGGTAAATTCTCACCTGTTCGGCCTCTGTCGGGAACGCTCCCGTTCTGTTTATGAGGAACTCTGTCCGAAAAAGGCCGATTCCCTGAGCTCCTTGTTTCTCGGCCTCAGGATAAAGCCGAGGTAAGTCCACATTTGCCCGAACGGTTATAATATGACCGTCCGGGGTTTTCAATAAGCCTGAGTTGCCATTCTTATCGGCATCATTCGCTGCAATGGTATAAACTCTCTTTGCAGATAATCTTTTCAACTGCTTTTGAGACGGGTTTAATACAACTTTTCCTGAATTTCCATCTACGATTGCGGGAATTCCGCTTGTCAGGCGACGCATCAGTTTTCTGATCCCGGTTACTGCAGGTATGCCAAGCTCACGAGCAAGAATAAAAGCATGAGATGTCCAGCCGCCCGATTCCGTAATAATCGCGACGGGCGGATTTTCAGCTAGTTCTGCAAGAGTCGTTGGCCTGAGCTCGCGCGCGGCAACAATCGCATCCTTTCCAATATCGTTTGGGAGTGAAGCTGCACCAAGCGCGATTTGCAGCTGCTCGGCTATGTCCTCTAGATCAATGACCCTGTCCCTAAAATGCTCATCGCTGACGCTTCTGAGTTTGGCAATATAACCATCTGTTACGGTTTTAATTGCCCACTCTGCATTTGAATGGTTGAGCTTGATCTCATTCCGAATTGCTTCAATAAGGTTTTCGTCCTCGAGTATTGCCCTATGAACATCGAATATTGCGGCAGACTTACGGCTGCTGCGTTCGAGATCTCGGCTATACTGACGTAGCCTCCTGATGGTGAGTTCCAGGGCTCTCTCAAAACGCTTTATTTCATTGTCTAACTGATTTTCGCTTATTTCAGAACGGAAAAATTGCCTGCCAACCCCGAAAAACCTTATCACTCTGCCAAAAGCAATCCCCCTTGAAACCGGACGCCCTTTTATGATTAATTCTGCTCCGTTTTCCGGAGAAATCGAATTATTCCGATTTTCAAATTGCGTTGTCATTTAGTTTCAGACAAAAAAGGTATCCAGCAAGAAAAAGGTAGATTAAATACGCACTGATGAGAGAGCTTCGTCCTGATTGGACTGCCTCATCCGCCGCTTTGTGATGGGAAATACGGCCTAAGCAGGCCGGCAAAAGCAGCAAGATTTCTGGTCTGAATCAAAAGCTCGCCAGGGCCCGTAAACTCGGCGACAAGTCCTTCGCCGCTAATCAGGCTTCTGAAAAAACCGCTTTTTGCAGCTCGGCGTAGGTTATAGTGCATTGAACTTTCCCAGGCCACCAGGTGCCCTGTATCAACCACATATTGTTCGCCAGGGAAGAGCCTTCGCCTGACAATTGCCCCAAAAGAGGAAATTAACAGTAACCCTGTCCCTGAAACTTGTAAAAGAAAAAGGCCTTCTCCGCCAAAAAATGAACGGGCACCGCCGAATTTCGTATCTACCTGCAAGGATGTATCGCCGGCTAAATAAGAGCTTGATTGGACAAAAAAGGATTGCCCTGACATATCAATGCCGACAACATCTCCGGGAGCTCCCGGGGCAAAGGTTACCTCACCCGGGCCGCCTTGCGCGGTAAACGTTGAAACAAAAACCGACTCTCCGCCAACTGCGCGTTTCAGTGCACCGAAAACGCCTCCTTTCAGGCCGGAGGTAAGGTCAATATTTGAAGACATAGACACCATTGCCCCGGCTTCGGCATTTATTGATGCTCCGGCCTGCAATTTAACCACGGCCAATGCAAAAGCACCTTGTTTTTCTATCTCCCAGGTGTAACCTCGGCCAGTTCCCCGTCCGTCTGCATCGAAATGAAACGAACCAGGCATTGCATTTGTGGCCGGCTGTTGGGTTTGTTGCGGAGAATTGAGCGTCGCACCGCAGTTTCCACAAAATCTTGCATTTTCGGCTAATGAAGCCTGACAATTAGGACAATTCATACAAATATATCTGCCGCCTTGATTTTAATTATTTCTGCAGCCTGATCTGCAGTTTCTGCAAAGTTAAGCAGTTTAATATCATCTTTTGAAACGACAAGATGATTTTGCCAGCATTCAACCACTTTTTGCCAACATTCACCCAATAGCACGATCGGCCGCTTGTCCAGTACTCCCGTCTGCAGCTTATTCCAGACTAATGAGACCTCTGACACCGTTCCCATTCCCCCTTTTAGGGCAACAAAACCAACCGAGCGGGTTATAAGGTTTTGAAGGCGGTCGTAAAAATGGTCAGTTGCAACCTTATCGGTTAAAAACCTGTTTGGCTCAAACTTGAACTGGTTCATTACAATCCCAAGAACCCTTCCGCCGGCTTCCCGTGCTCCTCTGGAAGCTGCCTCCATCACCCCGAGATAACCACCGGTACAAATGGTAAAACCGGCCTCTGCAAGCAACCG
>DATLZX010000186.1:0-12134 GCA_035573795.1 Pyrinomonadaceae bacterium
CGTTTATTTATCAAAAGCTCAGCCGAACGCGCCGGAGCATTATCAAGTATCAACTCAACCGTTTGCTTCAGTGTGCCGTATAGAAAACTCCAAATTAACGGTGCAGTATTAGAATAAGCTGAAGCTGAAATCCTCTCGAGCGTCATTTATGCATTAAAAAAGATGATTTTATCACTGACGCCTTAGGTATCTAAGCGAGGCCATAATCCTCAAGGCAGTTCTAAGCGACACATCGCCTTTTTTTGCGACTAAAGAGTAGAATTGCTGAGATGCACCGGCAGGTTGATATTTTTTTTTGCTTCCAATCCAAGAGACGAAAAGTGTTTGTCCGTCATCGAGATCGTATCCGGCAGCCAGGCGGTTTTCGAAATATGGATTGCGGCCGAAAATAACCGGGTTACTGACGTCGCCAAGGCCGTCATTGGCGCTCTGGATTGTAAACGAAGCGCCTTTGCTAGATTCATAAATCAAGGTGTAACCGTACAATTGCTGCTCCTTATCCTCTTCAATAGAAAAAAGTGAAAGCTTGAATCCGACTGGAAGCCATGTCGGAACCGCTACAGCAGTTTTTAGCGAGCGCAGTTTTTCAATCTGCGAGCTATTCAGGCCAGAAGTACTCCCCGATGTGTAGGCTGGATCTTCCTTCTGTTTAATGAAAGTAGGATTGCTGGGAGACATATCCTGCTGCAGCGCAGAGGTTTCTGTAAATAAAAGCAAGGGCAGGATAACAACTGAAAAGCAGCCGGAAAAAATGGGACGTAAAGTGAAATTTTGGATATTACTAAACATAAGGTATTTTAACTGCTGATTGCAGTATATGACTATTTTAAATTAATGAACAAAATAAAATTTCTCATCATTATGAAATCATATAAAAGAATCGGCATTGCTTTACTTTTCTTGAGCATATTTTTGTGCTTTTTCGGGTCCGTTCATGCTGACTTTACGGATGAAGTTATCAAACAGAGGCTGAAAGAATTACAAATTCCCGGTGCGGCAATAGCTGTTATTAAAAAAGGCAAAGTAGTGAAAATGCAGGGTTATGGGCTGGCAAGCCTGGAGTTCAATGTTGCAGTAACGCCGAAAACAGCCTTCGAGATCGGTTCAGTCTCTAAGCAGATGACAGCAGCCGCAATCCTTCTTCTTGTCGAAGAAGGCAAGATTCAATTGGATGATTCGATAAATAAACATCTGCCGGAGGTTCCCGCAGAGTGGGGGCCGATAACTATTCGTCATCTTTTAACACATAGCTCAGGGATAAAAAATTATACGGGATTAGAAGGATTCGAGCTGAGCAGGCGGCTTTCGGCCAAAGAGTTCATTGAAAAGCTATCGGTTTATAAACTGGAATTTAAGCCTGGGGATAAAGTCAGTTATTGCAATAGTGGATTCAACCTGCTTGCTTTCATCATCGAGAGAGTTTCGGGCAAAAAATATTTCGACTTTATGCGGGAAAGAGTCTTTATCCCATTAGGGATGAGGTCAACATTTGACCGCGACCCGAGAAATATAATCCCGCTTCGTGCAAGCGGCTATGAAGTAGAAGATGAGAAGTTTATCGGCAGGGATGCGAATCTGACAGACCTGACCGGAGCCGGCTCCATAGTTTCTACAATCGAAGATATGACAAAGTGGGAAGCAGCACTTTATGGTAAAAATTTTCTCACTGAGAAAAGCCGCCAGTCATGGTGGACGCCGCAGCGGCTAAATTCCGGCGAGGCTTCACCTTATGGATTTGGATGGCGCATTGGTGAAGCTGCCGGCCATCGACTGATCTCGCATACAGGGCAAACAGCAGGATTCGGGGCAGCAATTTATCGCTTTATTGACGATGGTTACACTTTTATTGCTCTGACAAATCAAGGGCAAAGCGGCATGGGGGCAAAGCTGGCCTCTGATCTTGCAAAAATTTTTCTGCCACACCAATCACTCGCAAACCTGGAGACGCAGGCCGCGATGACAAGTGAAAGTTATTACGTTCAATTGGCTAAAGAGAGGATACAGATGAATTTTTCAGACCAGTATTTCAGCCAGGCATTTATCAGTCGTATGTCAGGCAGGCGAATTGCTCAAGAGCGTAAAATACTGATAAGCGCAGGACCAATCAGAAAAATTTTTTTATTAAATGAAAAAAAACCATCGGCTGAAAGAGGGCAGCGGATTCTGGTTTTCACTCAGAAAAAAATATTTCTTTTTAGGATCATCAAAGACGCCGACGGGAAAATTTCCAGTATGAACCTGGAAGACGATCAAATTATCCATTCGATAAATAAAAGAAAAAAATGAAAAAAAGTGTAGAAAAATTTTTCATAGAAAATTAAAATCTAAGATGAGAAAAGCGATTTTCTCAATCGCATGAAAAATTTTTTTGAGCAGGTTGTCAAAAGGGCAAAAAAAATGTTGCAAAAAAATTTTTCAAAAATGCGATTTTTTATTAACAACTTTGCCGCATTTTATGCTAAATTTAGTGCGGTAGTTTTTTAACACCACAATATATATGGAGGATCCTAATGGCAGCAACTAAAACAACTGCAAAGAAAACAACAGCAAAGAAGGCAGCTCCGAAGAAAGCTTCGGCTGCTAAGAAAACAACCACTGCAAAAAAGACAACGGCTAAAAAAGCTGCTCCTAAGAAAGCTGCAGCAAAGAAGCCGGCTGCTAAAAAACCTGCCGCAAAGAAAAAGTAGCATCAGCAACTTTTAATTTGCGAATAATATTTTAAGCCCGTTGATGTAGTTTTTTCTTCGGGCTTTTTTTTGTTTGAGGTTTTCGTCAAATTCTTATCGGGGAAAAATTAGATTGAAAAAAATTGGAAAAGATTTTCGAATCAGAAGGAAATATCAAGAGGCAGAATGTCTTGAAAAAGACAAGGTTATTTCGTCGTTATCCAGATGCACCTCTGCAGTACCGCCTGAAGTAAGCTCACCAAAAAGTATTGCCTCTGCAATGGGCAGCTTTAATTTCTGATGGATCAGGCGAGCCATTGGCCTTGCTCCATATCGCGAATCAAATCCTTTTTCGACAAACCAATCTTTTGCATTTTCGTCCAGTTTTATAAATACCCTTTTGCCGGCAATCTGTGCATTGAGCTCAGAGATAAATTTATCAACGATTGACCTGACAATATCTTTGCCGAGCGGCTTGAATGCCACCCAGGCATCGAGCCTATTGCGAAATTCAGGAGCGAATGTCCTTTCGATTGCACCTCTTGCCTGTCCTTTTGTTTCTGCAGAATTCTGGAAGCCAATACCGCCCGAAGAAATCTCGCGTGCCCCGGCGTTCGTAGTCATTATCAAAATCACATTTCTGAAATCGGCTTTTTTCCCGTTATTGTCAGTAAGGGTGGCGCTGTCCATCACCTGCAGAAGGAGGTTGAACAGATTGGGATGTGCCTTTTCGATTTCGTCGAGCACGAGTACACTGTGAGGATGTTTTATTATTGCATCGGTCAGCAGGCCGCCTTGATCAAATCCAACATATCCGGGCGGCGCTCCGATAAGGCGGGAAACGGTATGCGGCTCGGCATATTCGCTCATATCGAATCTGATGAATTCGATGCCCAGCACCGCAGCCAACTGCTTTGAAAGCTCGGTTTTGCCAACGCCCGTCGGGCCGGAGAAGAGGAATGATCCAATAGGGCGATTTTCAGCCCCAAGACCGGCTCGTGAAATTCTGATAGAGTTGACAATTGTATCTATGGCTTCATCCTGTCCGTAGATGACTTTTTTGAGTTCTTCTTTCAGGCTTAGCAACCTTTGCTTTTCGTCGGAAACAACAGAGCGCGGAGGGATCTTTGCCATTCTGGCAATGGTGGCCTCGACCATTTTCGGCGTTACCTTGCTCGGGCGGCGTGACTGCGGCAAAAGATTCAAGGATGCACCGACTTCGTCAATAACATCAATTGCCTTATCCGGAAGGAAACGGTCATTGATATATTTTCCGGCAAGTTCGGCAGCAGCCCGAAGCGCGTCATCGCGGTAAACCACACGATGGTGGTTTTCATAGAATTTCTTCAAGCCTTTCAGGATCAGATATGTTTGCTCTGGCGAGGGCTCGTCTATCTCAATTCGTTGAAAGCGACGGGCCAGGGCTCTGTCTCTTTCAAATGAGGCTTTATACTCTGAATATGTAGTCGAGCCGATACAACGTAATTCGCCGGACGAAAGGAAAGGTTTCAAAATATTCGATGCGTCCATCGTTCCGCCCTGGACTGAGCCGGCGCCGACAATAGTATGAATCTCATCAATAAAAAGAATTGCTGATGGTTCTTTTGCAAGCTTGCGGATAATGTTTTTAAGCCGCTGCTCGAAATCGCCGCGATAGCGTGTGCCTGCCAAAACTCCGCCCAGATCGAGCGAGAATATTTTTGCATCGGCTAGCTGCTCCGGAACTTCTCCTCGGCTGATCCTGAGGGCAAGTCCTTCGACAATTGCAGTCTTGCCTACTCCGGGCTCGCCTATAAACAAGGGGTTGTTTTTCTTTCTACGACAGAGTACCTGTATTGTCCGCTCGAGCTCAGCTTCACGGCCAACGATCGGGTCAATTTTTCCCTCCTGCGCCAGCGATACGAGTTCGGTAGTAAAATTTTGCAGGACGTCAGCTTTATCAGGCTGACCTTGTTGATTGTCCTCGGCCTCGAGCACGGGCTCTGGATCAGAATTGATTTTCGAGATCCCGTGAGAGATGTAATTAAGAATATCAAGGCGAGAGATTCCTTGCTGCATTAACAGATAGACAGCATAGCTATGCTCTACACGGTAAAAAGCCGCCAGCAAGGTGTCGCCCTCGACCACTTTTCGGCCGCTGCCCTCAGCCTGCATAACGGCATATTGAACCACGGATTGGAACGTGTTAGTAAGCTCCGGGAGTTCGCTTATATCGGGCGGTAATTTCTCGAGTGAGTTATTAAGATAGTCTTCCAGTGCGCGTTTCAATTCCTCGAGATCTGCTCCGCAGTTATACAAAACGTCACGTGCTCGGCGGTCATCAAGCAAAGCAAGCAAAAGATGCTCAAGCGTAACGAATTCATGCCGCATGTTAGCGGCTGATTCGACAGCATAGCTGATAGTTTTTTCAAGTTCGCGGCTGAGCATTTATTCTGGCAAAGCGGTGACCTTTTAAGAAATCATTTAGTTACCGATTATTTCTAATTTTATCAATTTTCAGGCTTCCAGGTGAACAATTTAAATTCAAAACGAGGCTAAAAGAGGACAAAAAAGAGTAGCGATAATATCAATGTTATTCTGTTTCCGAAATTTCAGTCAATACTCGGGCTCCTACAGTTGAAATACGGCTAATATATTCTTCGCAAGCAAGTCCGACGGAGTTGAAGACCGAGCTCATTGCAGCAGCCACTTTTTTTGCAGTCATTGCATCAGTTGAAAACGCAAAGATTGCAGGGCCTGAGCCAGAGATGCCGGCACCGACCGCACCGGCAGAAATAGCTGCTGATTTTACATTTTTAAATGCCGGTATCATTTTTGCCCGCTCCGGTTCGATCAGGTTGTCAATCATTGCACGCGAGAGCAATTCGATGTCATTAAAACTAATTGCGGCGATAAAACCCGCAAGGTTAGACCAATAACGGACTGCTTTTTTTAGAGGGATGCTTTCAGGCAAAACTGCCCTAGCTTGCGAAGTCAAAATCTCGATCGAGGGCCGTACGACACTCACAGACAGCTCCGGAAAGCGTAACTTCACAAAATCGGCTGAGTCCGGATCCCGCACTAAGACCATTCCTCCAAGAATACAAGGAGCGGCATTATCAAAGTGTTCGGCACCTGAAACGACGCTTTCTGCTTTTGCTGCCATCTTAATCAACTGATTTTCGTTAAAAAGATTTCCGGTAAGAAAATTGGCAGCTACCAAAGTTCCACAAGAGCTGGCGGCGCTGGAGCCAATGCCGCTGCCTGGCCGAATGCCTTTTTTAATTTCAACATTGAAGCCGATCGCGAGTCCCGACGCCCTGATAAATTCTTTAAGCGCGATGCCAGCTGTATTTTTGCCGGGGTCAAGCGGCAAATTGTATTGATCTTTATGCGTGATGGTTATTCCAGGCTTTTCGGCCAATTGTAATTTGATGATGTCGGCCGGCTCCTCAAGAGCAAAGCCTATGCAGTCAAAACCGCAAACAACATTCGAAACCGTTGCGGGCGAACTAACAATTACACTTTTTTCATTTCCTGTGGCCATCAAAATAATTAGAGCATAGTCGAATTTTGCTGCTAATCAAGTTATGATGCAAAAAAGGGCTCTTTACGGTAAATTCAACGCTGTAATTATCAACAAGCGCTGTGATTTTCGCCAACTATTTTCAGCAGGAAGTCCAGAGCCGTTTGCGGCCAACCCATTGTGATGCAGAAACATTTGTTGAGAGAAGATTCGTAAAAGGAAAATTTGCCTTAAAATGCAAGGCAGCAAGCATAGCTGAGCAAAATAACCAATGTTAAGAAGTTTGTAGATAAGAAGCAATAAAGGATGAATTATTACAGTACGAAAAGAATCAGTGAGCCTGTAGGCTTTAAGGAAGCGGTTTTGCTCGGCCAGCCAGATGATGGCGGATTATTTTTTCCTTCAGAGATTCCTGATCTTGCTGAGCGATTATCCGGCCTTGACAATAATCATGACGCGCGATGTGCAGAGGAGCTTACCGTTGAGATTTTAAAGTCCTACGCAGTGGGAAGCCTTGATGAAGAGCAGGTCTACGAAGCGGTAAAGGATGCAACTGATTTCCCGATTCCGATTAAAAGGCTTAATGAAAATCTCTATCTTCTAGAGCTCTTTCATGGTCCATCTCAGGCATTCAAGGACGTAGGCGCAAGGTTTATGAGCCGCTGTCTTTCTTACTTTGCTAAATCCGTTTCTCAAAAAATAGCTGTAATAACTGCAACGTCAGGCGATACAGGCGGTGCGGTAGCAGCGGGATTTGATGGCGCAGACGAGGTTGAAGTAATCATTCTCTATCCGAAAGGAATGGTCAGCAGTTATCAAGAGGAGCAGATTGCTGCTAGAAGGAAAAACGTGACGGCTCTTGAGGTGGACGGAACCTTCGACGACTGCCAGAGTTTGGCAAGGAGCGCACTCGCTGATCAGGAATTGAGAAAAAGAGCTTTGATTACTTCCGCAAACTCTATCAATATCGCACGGTGGCTGCCGCAGCAGATTTACTACTGGCTTGGCTACAGCCAGATTCAAAAGCACCATAAACACGTTGAAAATAACGAACTTACTTTTATAGTGCCAAGCGGAAATTTCGGAAACATAGCTTCAGGGCTTTTACTAAATAAATCTGCAAATCTTGGAATTCAATTCGTTGCTGCGTGCAATCTGAATTCTCCGGTTCCTGAATTTCTTCTTAAAGGCGAATACAAGGTTAAGAGGGTGAGGCCGACACTTTCGAATGCGATGGACGTCGGCAATCCAAGTAATTTCACCAGGATAATGGAGCTTTACGATGGCGATATCAATAAAATTAAAAACAACCTCACGGCCGAAGCGGTAACTGACGAAAATATCTCAGTGACGATCAAAAGTTGCTTTGAAAAATCTGATTACATACCGGATCCACACACTGCAGTTGGAGTTTTTATTGGGGAGAAGCTAGCTGAGCGGAGTAAGCCTGTGATAGTGCTGGCTACCGCACATTGGAGAAAGTTCGATTGCATAAAGGAAATTTTACAAACTGATTTAAATAATGAACCCGATCTATTCAAAGCAGGCTTTGGTAGGCAGGAAGATCCAGATATAGTTAAAACGACAATCCCGGCAGACTATAGCAAGGTAAAAGAGATAATAAATTCGAAAATATGAAGGTACTCAAATTTGGCGGATCATCGGTCGGCAGCTACGAGAGAATAATCCGTGCGGCAGAGATCGTGGCAACAGCCGAACAGCCTGCAGTAGTAGTAGTTTCGGCAATGCAGGGCGTAACTGATGAATTGTTAGATTCAGCAAAAATTGCTGCTAACGGAGATAGCAGCTGGAAAGAAAAATTTTGGAAAGTCAGAGAAAAACACGTTGAAACAGCTGAAAAAATTTCTACACTCAGGGCACAGGCCGGTCCGTCGGACAATAATCTGCTAAAAAGTGAAACCGAGGAATTGCTTTTATCTCTTGAGAGAATTCTCGAAGGCGTTTCACTTGTCAACGATCTGAGTCAGAAGCTTTTGGACCGGATACTCGCTTTCGGCGAGTTGCTTTCGAGCAAATTCTTTGCTGCAGCATTGAGTAAAATTGACGCAAGCTGTTTTTGGCTTGATGCAAGAGAAGTAATCAAAACAGATTCTACTTTCGGAAAAGCTGAGGTGGATTTCAAGGCCACAAACCAATTAGTCAAGGGAAGAATAGAGCTAATAACTTCCGGCTCAACAGGAAAAATATGCATCGTGATGCCCGGTTTCATTGCCACTGACCATAAGGGAAACACAACAACGCTTGGGCGAGGCGGCTCAGATTATACTGCAGCAATCGTTGCAGCTGCGGTCAGGGCGGAGATTCTGGAAATTTGGACAGATGTCAGCGGCATTATGACAGCTGATCCAAGGCATGTAAGGGCTGCCAGGGTAATCGAAAAGATCAGTTATCGTGAGGCAATGGAGCTCTCGCATTTTGGGGCAAAGGTAATTTATCCTCCTACGCTTCAGCCTGTGATGGCACTTCAAATTCCTGTTCTGGTAAAAAACACTTTCGAGCCAGAGGCTGCAGGGACACTGATAGTAGCTGATACACTTGCAAAGGAAGAGGGCGAGGATAAAGGGCTGATTCGCGGAATTTCTACCATTGGAGAAATAGCCCTGCTTACGCTGGAAGGCAGCGGAATGATAGGAATTCCCGGATTTTCAAAAAGACTCTTTGATGCACTGGCAAGAGAGAAAATCAATGTAATCCTGATAACGCAGAGCTCTTCAGAACATTCTATCTGTGTTGCAGTAGCAGAAAAAGATGCCGTAAAGGCAAAAGCTGCGGCCGACGGCGAATTCGAACGTGAGATCGCCCTGGGCCGTTTGGAGCCGCTTGCAATTGAAAAGAAATTGGCGATTCTTGCCCTCGTTGGCGATAGGATGCGGTTTCACACAGGCGTAAGCGGAAGGATGTTTTCTGCACTTGGGCATAACGGTGTAAATATAAGAGCAATTGCCCAAGGATCATCTGAAAGAAATATTTCGGCAGTCATTGATGAAAGAGATATCAGAAAAGCAGTAAATACACTGCATGAAGAATTTTTTTCAGACGGCCTCAAGCAGGTAAACATATTTATTGCGGGAACCGGTAATGTCGGGCGCAGGTTGATCTTGCAGCTGCAGCAACAAAAAGACGAGATTGCAAAAAGGCTGGGGCTGAACCTAAGAATAACTGGGGTAGCAAACAGCAGGCATTGCCTGATTTCTACTGATTCCGTTGGTGCAGATGACTTTTTGTCGAAGCTCGAAGATAGTGAAAAAATGTCGGCAGAGCGATTTGCAGAGGAGATAATCCGATTGAATTTGAGGAATTCCGTTTTCGTAGATCTTACAGCATCTGAGGAGGTTTCTTCCGTCTATCAAAAGCTTCTGCGGAAGAGTGTTGCCGTAATTGCCTGCAATAAAATCGCGGTATCCGGTCACCTGGAAAACTACTACCAACTGAAAAGTCTTGCCCGAGAGTTCGGGGCTGATTTTTTGTTTGAAACAACAGTAGGAGCCGGTCTGCCTGTTATCAAAACTTTAAGTGATCTGATAAATAGTGGTGATAAAGTGCACAGGATCGAGGCCGTGTTGAGCGGAACCCTGAATTTTGTTTTTGATAATTATGACGGAACAACATCTTTTGCTTCCGTTGTAAGGCAGGCTCAGGAAGCCGGCCTGACTGAGCCTGATCCTAGGCTGGATCTTTCCGGCAAGGACGTGGCGCGAAAAATATTGATACTAGCTCGTGAGACCGGTTATCCTTTGGAGTTCGAAAACGTAAACTTAAAGTCGTTTATGCCTGAAAAGTGCTTTGTTGGAGATGTAAGGAAGTTTTACGAAACGTTAGAGACGGAAGAAGAACATTTCAAAAGCCTACTTGAAACAGCAAGTGGCAGAAAGCTTAAATTCGTGGCCAGCTTTGATAGGGAAAAAGGGGCTGCCGCAGAACTAAGATACATAGAGCAGGACAGTGAGTTCGGCAGACTGTCCGGCAAGGACAATATAGTGCTTTTCTTTACCGATAGATACAGCCATCAGCCGCTGGTCGTAAAAGGCGCAGGTGCCGGAGCTGACGTTACGGCAGCTGGAGTTTTTGCTGACATAATCAGGGCGGCAAAAGGTTAAGCCTAAGAGCTTTCCGCAACAAACTGCCTCAGATCAACAGGCACCTGAACCATAGAAGATATGAGCGGCTTTCAATATGACTGTCACCTCAGATCGAAAAGAAGAAAGTGTGTATTATCGGCCAGTGCCTTCACGGACAGCTTTTTTTCTTCAGTAATTGCTGCACCATCACCTGAATCCAGTATCTGGCCATTAATCTCTAACTTACCGGAAATTAGCTGCAGCCAGAGACTTCTGTTATCCTTCGGAGTATATTCAAGCTGTTCATCATTGTTTAAGATCGAAGCATATATCGCTGCATCCTGATTAAGGTGCACTGCGTCAGAAAGTTTTTCATTTGTTGCGATAACCCTGAGTTTTCCCCGCTTTTCTGAATCGGGGATGCGAACCTGTTCATATGAAGGAGGAAGGTTTTTCTCATTCGGAAAAATCCAAATCTGCAATAGGTGCGTCTTTTCTGTTTCGGAGCTAAACTCACTATGCCGCACTCCTCTTCCGGCAGTCATTTTTTGCACCTCTTGCGGTAGCGTTGTCGAGCCATTTCCAAGCGAGTCTCTATGGCGAAGCTCACCGGATAAGACATAAGTTATGATTTCCATGTCTCGATGAAAATGCGGAGGAAATCCTTGAGCCGGCGCAATGAAATCCTCATTTATTACTCGCAAATCGCTGAAGCCGACATATCTTGGATCATAGTAATCGGCAAATGAAAATGTATGATAGGTTTGAAGCCAGCCATGATTGAAAAAGCCTCTCTCATCGGATTTTCTGATTTTAATCATATTTTTAACTTGATTTGCCTCCTCATTCTGTCTGAAACAATTATAGGAAAAGGCGGATTGGCGCACATCACCCATTCGGGTGATAGAAGGTTGGATAGAGTGCCGTTGTTTATCTGCAATACAAGGTAGGGTTTAAAAAAGTGAGTGAAGAGGTCTTAAGTTAATATATTAAAGGTGCCTTGGTTATTGTCGCTGGCTTAATTTTTGATGCAGAGCATAAGGCCATCTCTGATAGTAAGCAGGAGATTGGATACCCTTCCATCAGCCTGAATTTTTTTATTGAAGTTATCAAGTGAAATAGAATCATCATCAGAGGGCGATAAAACCTTTCCGCTCCAGAGCACGTTGTCCGCAAGGATTAGGCCACCTGGCCTGACTTTATCAATTACTGCATCAAAGTAATTGGAGTAATTGACCTTGTCAGCATCAATAAAGACGAGATCGAAAGTCTCGGCTAATTCGGGAATTATTTCAAGAGCGTTTCCAAGCCTGAATTCAATCTTATTTTTCAATGCAGAGCGCTCGACAAAGCTCTTAGCAACCCTGTTGGTTTCCGCGTTGATATCAAGAGTATATAGTTTCCCGTCCTCTGTCAGGCCCTCAGCAAGACAAAGTGCAGAATAGCCCAGATAAGTGCCAATCTCTAAAATTCTGCGCGGGGCGATCAGGCGCGAAAGAGTAGATAAAAAACGGCCTTGATAGAAACCCGACAGCATGGATGAATTTGAATAGTTTTGATAGCAGTACTCCTTGAGTTCCTGTAACAGTTTCGGCTCAGGTGAGGTCTTTCTCTCGGCGTAATTGATTAAATCAGATGAAATTTCGATCATGTATCCTCCTAGTTCAATGAAATTGTTGAAAGATAGTAACCGGTGATCTTCCCTCTAATATACTGATTAACAGAGAGCTAGCTTAAATCTACACGAATAAATCCTCTTTGAAGCGCGGTTATAGCTGCAGACGTTCTATCGGTTACGCCCAGTTTAGAAAAAATATTGGCAAGGTGAGTTTTTACTGTATTTTCTGATATTCCCAGATAGGCTGCTATTTCCTTATTTGAGCT
>DATLZX010000187.1:0-4843 GCA_035573795.1 Pyrinomonadaceae bacterium
TCTGGGCTTACCGCAATGTTGAGCAGGTCTGCTTCTGCAAAATAATTCCAGCGAGTAACCGAAAAACCGATAACCCTTTCACCTTTGCCGCAGGCAACCAGAAATACAGAGTTTTTATTGCTGCACTCTTCTTCATAAGCCATTTGGCTCCAATGCTCCAGCCTGCTTTGCTCTGCAAGCTGATAAATAAATTTACAGTCTGCTTTTGTGGCTTTTCGGATTTTAACTGTAAAAGCTGCCTTTTCAGACATATAGCCGTTTTTTTCTGATAGCTGGAGCCGTTATTTTGCCGTTGAGCAGTTATTGCATTCTACAAAGAGCTGTTACGGCTTAAATACAAAGGCTCCAAGGAACGTGGAGAGGGCGGAACCAGTCTTGAATGAATACCTACGATCGAGGCAAGGTTACTGCCAATGTTCCTAAATTGAACTTTATTTGAAAAGCCGGCCTCGCCTTGATTTGAAAAGCCGGCCTCGCCTTGCATCAATTCGAAATCATCAGAAAATCGTTTATAAAGGCTCTGTGGCAGCAATATGAATTCCGCCCCGAATTCTTCCAGATTGTTTATGAAATTGCCAATACGAACCGCCATCGGCTCATTTTTGAACTCCAGATTACTGCCCGTCTTCTCATAAATAGCAAAGCTTAAGTCATTTTTGCCGATTGGCAGTGCAATAAGTATTTTGCCATCAATATTTGTATTGGCAGCTATTGCCTCGAGCAAAGGCACGCCTACCAGCTCTACTGCAAGCGATCTTGAAAGCCCAAGCGCCGCAGCAATTCCTATTCTGAGTCCAGTAAAGCTGCCCGGTCCCGTTGATACAGCTATCCTGTTTATTTTACTGATGTCGTCGAGGCAGCCTGAGACAAGTTTGTCTATTTCGGTTAGAAGCTTTTCTGCCCTGGCCGGGGCTTCAGCCTCGTCCAGATGGCCTAGCAGCCTGTCTGCCTCTAAAATTGCAAGGCTGCCGGAGCCTATCCCTGACTCGATTGCAAGGGTTATGGCAGTTGGAGCTTGTTTTTGGGTTTCCATCCTAGTTCTCTTAAAGTTCGTCTGTAGAGTGTTTCAAGCTGTATCGGCAAACGCCGATCATCGTTGATTTCCCTTTCAAGAAAAATAGTAGCAGAAATCGGATTTGGTGGAAGTTGTCGCCGGAGCAGGCGGTAAAACTGCATTGGATTTCTCCAGGCAGTCAGGAGCTTTGTCCGCTGAACGGGCTTTTGCCTCCATTGTTTTTCAAGTGCGCTGTAAAACCACTGAGGCGGACAATAATCAGCCATGCTTTGCGGTAAAAATTCCTTACTGAGCCCTGCAAAGTCCCTTGCTGCAGCAATTACTGCCCTGTACCAGCTTCTTCGGGCCAAATTGCCGCCATGAAGAACAAGGTCCCAATCCATATCTCTTTTTGATTCAATAAGATAGCTTACGTCCTTGAGCCTTTCCCGTCTTTCACCGCCATCTAGTAGCCAATGCGTGATAACGATCCGAAGGTGGTCTTCTACACAAGGTACAAGAACTTTTGTCCCTGAGACCGTAATTTCCTCACAACGGCTTTTCAATTCCGTCCAACTTACACCGGAAAGCTCCTCCAAGCCTTCCTTGAGGTCAATAAAAACCCCTGTGTTTTCAAGGATTTCTTTCGCTTGTGCAAGGCTGCCCGGCGCAACAGCAAGGTCAATGTCCGAGCTTGGCTCGCGCCTGGCGTTTTTCGGGTAAAGGCGGGCTATTGCCAGGCCTTTGAAGAGAATAGGCTCAATTTTGCCCTTTAACAGGGCAGAAATGGCTTTAGAGAGCTTTTCAGCCTGAACTGCCTCTATCAAGGCTGTCCATTTCTCAAAGTCGTTATAAGCCGCGGATTCGCTCACGAGATGATTATAAACAAAAAAAGAAAAAGGCGATTGACCGCCTTTTCCCTTGTCTATGACAATTCTCAAGTAAACGGAGAGTGAATCAACTCTTAAATCATTGAAATTATGGAGCGCAGAGCCCTCCAGTATTGCAGTTATTCGTTGAAGGACAAGAAGTCCCGACACAATCAGATGCGTCCACGCAAGCGCACGAAGTATTAGCCCATACTTTTTTCGGTGCAGCCATTGAAGCCACAATCGGAAGGGCGATCATTGCTGCCATCCCGATCTTCTTGATTGCTTCGCGGCGGGATGTTCCCGTAAGCCCGCCCGCGGCTTCAGATTCCATCAGGCGGTTTTCGTTCAATTGGTCAATTGCAAGCCAAACCAATTCCTCAGGTACATTTTTACCAGCTTGCCTGCCGAGATAATCCGCAATTTCCGATACTGTTCTAGTACCGTCGCAGGCCCTCCAAACTGCTGCAGCAGTATGATTCAAGCAATGTGCCTTATCGGCTTCCAAATCATAGACCAAAACCTCATTTGGTACATCCTGTATAACAAGCCCTCTTTTACGGGCCAAAGGAAATTGCGTATTATTCATTACCTAAATCTCCTCCAAAAATCCTTCAAAATTAATTAGCTAACCTCATGGGTTTTTTCGATTTACCCCAGCTACAATAACCGCCTTTCGGCGATTTCAGTTATCTTTTCGGCGGCAAGAGACGCTTCACCGCGTACAGATGCCAAGATTATCGCATTTTTAAATGTTGTATTCAAGACCTTTAATGAAAATTTTGCATTTCTGCGTACTGAGAGCACAAATGGCATAGTTTTCATTATTCCCATACCGAGCGAGAGCTTTCTGGGGCGAAAAAGCTTTCCCTCGGTGAATTTTGTGAAAATCACCAACCCGACCTCTAGCGGGCTGCCTGAACCATATCTTTTACCAACCGCTTCCGGAGCAAGATGATATGGCGTAAAGCCGTCTTTTTCCCTTAGCGAAATATCTCTATCAAACGGGTGAACTTTGCCCTCTTTGTCTAAAACTGCGTATTCGTCGCTGAGGTATTCTGCACCTTTGCTGACCAATTCAGCGGTCAAGGTGCTTTTACCACTGTAACTGTCGCCCGGGAGCAGGATCGCTTTCCCATTGATGGAAACAACCCCGCTATGTATAAATACCCAATCTCGTGTAAATTCTCCGACCCTTACCCTTATCAAAGTATTCAGCAGACGATTGAAATCAGCCTCGCTTTCAAAGGCAGGAAATACCGCTTCCTGGCCTTTATCTGTGCTTTCGGGCTCGCCAGCTGTCTCATCTGCCGAAGGATCGAAATAAAGCACATATTTGCCATCTCTATTGCGGGCGGCAGCAAACTCTGCGTCAAAGCTTTGGACAGACTGCCCCAAGAAGTTTAGACGTCCTAAAAGGGCGCTTTTTGCGGTATTTTTTAAATTCTCCAGCAGATTTTTGCTTTCTGCCGCCAGCCTTATCCTTGCACCATAAGATTCAAAGATCTCCCAAAATTCGAACTGAAAGGGAGAACCGGCTAATTCTAGCCTGAAAGGGTCGTCTCCGAGCTCAGAATCGTCTTTTGATTGCTGTAAATCTAACATTTTTAATTATTTAGGTCAATACTTATTTTGGCACTGGTCGGTTATTATTGATTATATCCCGATTTTTTTAAATATTTTATGATCAACAATGATAAGGCCGGTGCAGCAAAGGCTGCTGCCGCAGCCTCGATCCATCGCCCAAGCGCTGAGAAAACCGTAATCAAAAGCGAAGATAGAAAATAAAAGGCACTTACTGAATTATGACTGAAACCCAAGCCTACAAGCCTTTGATAAATATGCTCCCTATGAGGTTTGAAAATCGGCTTCCCCAGAAATAAAAGCCTAAAGCGAGTAAAAACTGTGTCAAAAAGAAACATCCAAAGGAACGCTATCGGGTAAATCAGGTTGTTGACATATTCAGGGCTTTGATTACCCAAAGTAAAACAGAGAGGCAATGCAGGCAATGCAAAGCCCAAGAAAGTGCTGCCCACATCGCCCAGAAAGATCCTGGCCGGTGAGCGGTTGAAAAAAAGAAATCCGGCCGCAGAGCCGGCAATTACTGCTGCCGAAAAGCTCAAGGCTTCAGCCCCAGCAATCAAGCCAATCATAATCCAGCCAACGGATGCCGAAACTGCCTGCAGCCCTGCAATACCGTCTATGCCATCCATAAAATTGTAGGCATTTATCATCCAGGTAAGAAAAAGAATAAAAACAATTGGCGCAAAGTGGCCAAAATAAAGATTCAGGCCTGCAGCGGATAGATTGGAGTACAGGGGTAAACCCGAAAGTGACAGAACGGCAGCCACCCCTAAATGTATGAAAAATCTCGGGAGTGCCTTTAGCGATCTTACATCATCCAAAAGTCCCACAAAAGCTATCAAAGCGGCTGAAAGGAAAAACAGTGTTGAAACCGCAATACCCGTTACAGCACTGATAACAAGAAAAAGAAGGAGGCAGACTACAACAATCGAGATACCACCGCCACGCAAGGTCGGCTCTGTATGCGAGCTTCTATGATTGGGCACATCATAAGTAATGATTTTGGGCTTGAACTTAAGTAAAAAGTAAATCCCCGCAGCCGAAAAAAGAGCGGAGCAGAGAAAATAAGTCAAGATGGCAATCGGGCGCTCAAGCATTTTTCTTCAGGTTTCGGATTCAAGTGCGAGGATGCGGTTCGCAATTCTAGAACCTTGATATATTTTTCGACCGCTTTTTCAAGAGTAAATTCAGTTTCGGCCAGCTTTCTTGCCCTCGAGGACATTGCGGGTATTTCATTTCGACGGCTGTAAATCAGCTCGATTAGATCAATCAATGATTTAGCATCACACGGCATTGTCTGCCAGCCAATTTCATTTTCAGTAATCATTCTGGCGATTTCGGATTCTTTTTCAAGTATTCCCAGAATCGGTTTGCCGGCTGCCATCAGATTGTAAGC
>DATLZX010000188.1:0-2462 GCA_035573795.1 Pyrinomonadaceae bacterium
TTACTTTGCAAGAATCACAAAAATCTGATTCCAAGCCCGGCGCTGCGGCTAACTCCAATAAAGCAAATAGATAAGCAGCCTGATGAGCTATTCGAGGACTTTCAACCGGTACTTGCGGCAAGGGATTTCCCCTGGTTTTTCGAATGGCAAAAACACTGCCTTACTTTTGTCTGTTGTTACTTCAATTGTCTTTCCCCTGGTTTTTCGTATGGCAAAAACCGCCTGACTAGCTGGACAACCAGTTAGAAAACTTAATAAACTAAGAGTTTGCCTGCGCAACTACTGATCCAGGCTACGGGCTTAGCTCGTTTATCAAAATAAATTTAAGATAAGACAAATCTATATTCTAAAAATTCAATAAAAAGTTTTTTTTACTAGTATGGCTATATTGGCAAACGATATAAGAAAAGGGATGGTTATCCTGCATGAGGGCGTTCCGGTTAAAGTTATGGACTTTCATCATCATACGCCGGGAAATCTACGGGCAATGGTACAGGCCCGGCTCCGGAACCTTCTGACCGGCAACTCTTTCGAATTCCGCTTTCGCTCGAACGATACAATCGAACGGGTAGTTCTGGAGCAGCATACGATGGAATACCTCTACTCGGATGGAACGCATCACCATTTTATGAACACAGAAACCTTCGAGCAGGTTGCCATGACTGAAGAAGAGCTCGGAGATGCAGCGCAGTGGCTGATGCCAGGCCTGAAAATCGAGGTTGAATTCTACGAAGGAACACCTATCGGCGTTTCTTTGCCGCCATCAATGGAATTAACGGTCGTAACTACCGAGCCGCAGCTAAAGGGTGCGACCGCCTCTAACTCGAATAAACCGGCCACTTTGGAAAATGGAGTTACGATTATGGTTCCGCCATTTATCGAAGAGGGTGAAAAAATTCGGGTCAACCCGTCCGAAGCAAGATATATCGAACGCGTTAAATAAAAAGGCGGCTCGTAGCCTGAGTTTATCGTATAGAGCAATTTTTCCTTTAAATTTCACGAAAAAATCAGATTGATATAGGCTGGCACGCATTGCAATAATTTTCATTGCGTGCCATTTTTTTACGGAAATTCATCTTTTATACAAGCAAATCAGATCCGAAATGTATTTTCTCTATTCAGTACTTCTTTTTCTGGGATTGCTTTTATTCTTACCCTTTGCTCTTTTCAGATTCAGAAAGTACAGCAACACTCTAGGGGAAAAGATTTGGCTTGATTTGCCCGATTTCTCGCCAAAGGGAAAAACGATTTGGATTCACTGCGTCTCGGTCGGAGAATTGAACGCCGCAACCCCATTGATAAAAAAAGTCAGAATGGAATTTCCCGAAAGGCAGATTGCCGTCTCGACAACAACCGTTACAGGACGCAGCCTTGCGGAAAAAAATTTAGCCGCAATTGCAGACGCAATTTTCTATTTTCCATTCGATTTTGCATTCAGCGTAAGGCGGGCGCTCAGGCAACTGAAGCCTGAGCTGATAATCCTGATTGAAACTGAGATTTGGCCGAGATTTATCAAAGAAGCAAAAAGCTCAGGTTCGTTAATCTGTATAGCAAACGGGCGCCTGTCAGCAAAATCTTTCAAGCGTTACAAAACAATTGGTTTTCTTATCAGGGCGGTTTTGAAAAATGTCGATCTGATAATTGCACAAAGCGAAAGTGACGCGAAAAGATTCGCAAGATTTGCCTCGGCGGATAAAATTTTGACTGCGGCTAATCTAAAGTTCGATACAGGAGACGGCCGCCCTGATTTTGAAAGCAATACACCGGCGAAAACCATAGGCCAGCTGAGCAAAAGGTTTTCTCTGGACGCTTCGCCAAATCTGATAATCGCCGCCAGCACTCATCCGGGCGAAGACGAAATCATCATTGCTGCCTTTGAAAAAATACGAGAGGTTATTAAAACGAGGCTTTTGATCGCACCCAGGCACCCGGAAAGAGCCGGAGACATTGCCAGCCGGCTGGCAAACAAAAAGTTTTCATTTGCTGTCCGCTCGGAAGAAGCCGCGGAAAGCGACTCAAATGCAGAGGTTATCCTGCTTGATTCGATTGGCGAACTTAAGGACATATTTCGCTGGGGGAAAATCTGTTTTATTGGCGGTTCTTTGATCAAACATGGAGGGCAAAATCCGCTCGAGCCGGCCGCTCGGGCACTTGCAATCATCTGCGGGCCGCATATGGAAAATTTCGATTCGATAACAGAGCTGCTTTTGCAAAACCATGGAATTATAAAGCTGGCGTATGATGCCGGAAGCGCGGGGCAAGCGGCAGACGAGCTGGCAGAGAAAATACTCCTGCTTTCAAGGGATGAAGAGCGGGCCGAGCAGATGGGCAAAGCCGCAGCAGAGGTTGTCGAGCGCAATCGCGGCGGAGTTGACTACACAATCAATCAGATAAAATCGCTCCTGCAAAAAAGAAAATGAATCCCGGATTAAATCCACCGTTTATACTAAATCTGCTATTTA
>DATLZX010000189.1:0-2893 GCA_035573795.1 Pyrinomonadaceae bacterium
AGTGCTGCGCAGATAACGAAACATTTGTCACCGAGAACAATCCTGGTTGGTGTATTTGTCAATGCTGAGATTGATTTTTTGCTTGAGTGTAACGTTAAATGCCGTCTTGATTACATCCAGCTGCATGGAGATGAAACAGGATCCGAAATCGAAAGGGTAAAAGCGATTGTTCAAACACCGATCATTAAGGCAATCAGGCTAAATAATGAGAATATTAAAAAAAATAATCTGGCAATAAAACATCTTTGCTCTCAAAAGGATTTCATACTGCTGGATGCTTTCTCTGAAAATGAATATGGAGGTACCGGCAAATCGGTTGATGAATTGCTTGCCGAGGGTTATTTGAATTCAGGTTATCGGGTAATATTGGCCGGCGGACTCAATCCGCAAAATATTTCTGAAAAAATAACCAGGCTGAAACCATTCGGAGTAGACACTGCAAGCGGAGTGGAAAAATCACCCGGCGTGAAAGACTACGAAAAACTTAAAATTTTTATAACAAGGGTACGAAAGCTAGAACAAAACTGATGCTAGACAAACAAAAAATTCAAACCGAGCCGGACGCAAATGGCTACTGGGGTAATTTTGGTGGAAGGTGGGTGCCAGAAACACTTGTTGCTCCGCTCCAAGAGTTGACGGATGCTTTTTTTCATTACTGCAGCGATCATGAGTTCCAAACAGAATTCAAGGAACTGCTCAGCAGCTATGTTGGGCGTCCAACACCGCTTTATCACGCAAAAAGATTAGGGGATGCATTAGGACTAAAAAATGTTTTCTTAAAGCGTGAAGACCTTAATCACACAGGCGCCCATAAAATAAATAACTGCATCGGCCAGATACTTCTAGCCGAGAGAATGGGAAAACACAGAATAATTGCTGAAACAGGTGCGGGACAACATGGAGTCGCAACTGCAACCGTTGCAGCCAGAGCGGGGCTTGAATGCGTTATCTACATGGGACAAGAGGACATCAGAAGACAGAAGCTAAACGTCATTCGAATGCGGATGCTAGGAGCCGATGTCAGGCCGGTTAATACCGGAACTAAAACTCTAAAAGATGCAATAAACGAAGCTCTTCGCGATTGGGTTGCAAATGTCAACGATACTTTCTATCTTCTTGGCTCGGCTCTTGGCCCGCATCCTTATCCATTGATGGTAAGAGAATTTCAATCCGTAATAGGCAAAGAGGTGCGAGTCCAATCTAATGAAAAATTGGGTAAAAACCCCGACATTTTGATAGCCTGCGTTGGAGGCGGTTCGAACAGCATCGGCCTGTTTCATGAATTCATACAGGATGAAAATGTACGAATGATCGGAATTGAAGCAGGCGGCAAAAGTTTTTATCCGGGGGAACACGCAGCAAGATTTGCTGAAGGAGGTAGCGTAGGTGTCTTACACGGAACAAGAAGCTACGTACTTCAGAACGATTCGGGGCAAATTTTAGAAACACATTCAATTTCTGCAGGGCTTGACTATGCAGCAATCGGCCCCGAACATGCATATCTGCATGATATTGGACGCATTGAATACATTTCTGCAGAAGATGATTCTGCTCTTGAAGGTTTCGAGCTGCTCTCAAAAACAGAAGGAATCATCCCCGCTCTGGAATCTGCTCATGCGATTGCAGGCCTAATAAAACTAGCCGACGGGATAAATAAAGAGTCTTTCGTGGTGATCAATTTATCGGGCAGAGGTGATAAGGACGTTTCAACCGTTGCAGATAAGCTGGATTATTCGACTGATGGCATCTAACTAAATTCTCAAGAAACGATATGGAAAAAACATCGGACAACGCGCTCGAATCAGCAATAAGGTTAAAGAGAAGAAAAGGCACTGGAGCCTTTATTCCGTTTATAACTGCCGGTGACCCAAGTTTTGAAATTTCACTTGAAATAATGAAGGTGTTAGCTGAAAAAGGCGCTGATGTCATCGAGCTGGGGGTTCCGTTTTCTGATCCGGTAGCTGATGGGACAGTAATACAAGCCTCTTCCGCAAGAGCGCTCGCCAATGGTGTAAATTTTAAAACTGCAATTGAATTAGTAAAAAGGTTCAGAGAGCTTTATTCTACCCCGATAGTAATTTTTTCCTATGTAAACCCGATTTTGAGGTTTGGTTTGGAAGAAGCGGCAAAAATTTCAGCCGAAGCAGGTGCAAATGGAATATTAATCACTGACGCTGTTGATGAAGAAGCAAAAATGATTGGAAAAGCCTTTTCAAAATACGGGATTTCGAGAATCTCTCTGGTTGCGCCCACTACGAGTGAATCTCGTTTAAGGCAGATATGCAGTGATGCGGAAGGTTTTATCTATGCTATTGCAAGAACAGGAGTTACTGGAGAAAAAGAAGCCAAGATGGAAGAAGCAAAAGCCCTGGTTAAACGAATAAGACAGTTTACTCAGCTTCCGGTTGCCGTTGGATTTGGTATCTCACTGAGTGAGCATATCCTTGAAGTATGGAGATTTGCAGATGCCGCCGTCGTTGGCTCAGCCATAGTCAAAACAATTGACGAATTAACCAAAGATACAGATTTTTTGGAAAATTTCAGGAATTACATTCAAGGCCTTATTCCCCAGACAGCCGAAACCTGGCCCGGTAGGTGAACTGTCTCGGCAAAGAGTGACTTTGTGCAATGATGTCCGGATTTTTTAGTGCTTTTGATGAAAACTCGGAAAACAAAAAAGATTTAAACTACAAAATAATCAATAATTAAAGCTATGTTGATCGTAATGAAACCAGATGCGACTCAGTCAGAAATTGATCGCGTTATAGAAGTAATCGAAAAATTGGGCTTTCGCGGCCATGCGCTTCCAGGCGAAAACCGCACTGCTATCGGTGTAACAGGTAATCGCGGTGCGATTGACCCGGCACATTTTGAAAACCTGCCCGGCGTCGCC
>DATLZX010000190.1:0-6885 GCA_035573795.1 Pyrinomonadaceae bacterium
AATGCTAATATCTACTTTCTGCCTTTTTGGGCTTCGTGCCGAGGTGGCGGAATTGGTAGACGCACTAGACTTAGGATCTAGCGTTGAAAGACGTGCGAGTTCGAGTCTCGCCCTCGGCACCATTTTCTTTTTCCCATTTCCGTTGCCTATTTTTTGAGCTCTGCTTAATTTCTTTCTCCAGTTTTCACTTTTCTATCCGGCGTTGGTTAACTTTAAAAAACGTTTAAACCGGGTAAAACTTTATTGTTTATTTTGCCCGGAGTGTTCGACTTTCTTGGTACGGTTCGATATTCTTTTTGTTTATTAGCAATGGAAACTACAGTTAAAGAAATTAGTCAAACGCAAAGAGAAATCGAAATTGAGATTTCTGCCGAATCAGTTGCCCCTGTTTACAACCAGGTAGTACGTAAATATAGCTCAAAGGCAAACGTACCTGGCTTTAGGAAAGGATTAGTTCCTGTTGAAGTGGTCAAACTCAGGTTTGCAAATGAGATCAAACAGGAAGTAATAGATCAACTGGCAAGACAGGCCGCAATCGAGGCAATTCAACAAAATCATTTGCATCCCGTTGCTGAGCCGCATTTTCATATCGAGGACCTTGAATCGCTTCGCGTAGACGGCAGCCGTCCTGTAAAAATGCAGATACACCTGGAAGTAATGCCTGAAGTACCGGCTCCTGAATATGAAAAAATCGAGGTAAAGCGCCGGATCAGGAAAGTTTCAGACGACGAGATCGAACGACAGATAGAAGAATTAAGAAAAAGGCAAGCTGCGCTTGTACCTGTAGAAAATCGCGGAGCTGAGTCGGGTGATACTGTCATCGTTGACCTAGAGGGCAAGTTCATTGACCAACCGGATCAGGATCCAATCAGTGCCAAAGATGTAGATATAGCGCTCGGGGAGGAAGGAATAGACGAGCGTTTCACCTCGAATTTAATTGGCGCAAAGCCAGATGAGGAAAGGCAGTTTACGATTGGCTATGATAAGGACTATGCGGTAAAAGACCTTGCAGGTAAGACCGTCCAATATACTGCCAAAATCAAATCTGTCGGCCGTTTGGAGCTTCCCGATGCGGACGATGAATGGGTGAAAAGCCTTGATCAGGGAGTAGAAACACTTGATGAGCTCAGGGAAAAGGTTCAGGAAAACCTGCAAGCCTATTACAATGCGGAAACTGATGCCAGATTAAGAAATGATGCGGTCGAGGCACTTGTTGAGACCCACCAATTCGAGGTTCCTAAAGCCCTGATTGAGAATCAAACCAGAATACTGCTCGAAGAATTTGTGCGCGACCTCCAAAGCCGCGGTGTAGATCCTTCAAAAATTCAATCCGATGCTATAGAAGGCATTTTGGGGCAACTTCGGCAAAGAGCTGAAAGGGAAGTTCGAGGAGCACTCTTGCTGGGGAAAATAGCAGAAACTGAAAAAATCTCTGTTTCTGAGAGCGAGCTCGAGGAGGAACTAAAACGGCTTTCTACTTATTATTCGATGTCGGTAGAAGAGCTGAAAAATGCTCTGAGCACGTCAGGTAGGCTTGAAAGTGTAGAAGATAATTTAAGAACCAGGCAAGCCATCGAAAAGCTTTTAGAGAAGATTAAAATTGCGGAGGTTGACTTTGAGGAAACTGCAAGCCAAGAGGAAGCAGTTGCCGATGAAAACAGCACGGACGACGGCAGCCAAAGCAAAACAAAAAAAGCTGCGGCCAGAAAGAAAGCAGCAGATGAAAGTACGAGTAAAAAAACTTCGTATAAAAAATCTGTAGCGGATGCCAGCAGCAAGAAAAAAAGCTCAGCAAAAGCTGCGACTGACACTTCCGAATCGGAAAAATAGACCAAACTTTCAGTTACAGTCAAACGTATTTCTACTTCCTAAGCTGCGTAATATTTTCGCAGTTTGAAATTAGTTCTGCATAATGTAGAATCTGCATTAGTGAGCCAAATTATTTGAGCTCTGGCTAGTTTGAGTTGAAAGTTTCATTCGATAAGTTTTCCGGAGTAAACCTAATCCAAATCAAATAAAACAAAATTCTATGGCACTAGTACCAATGGTTGTCGAACAAACCTCGCGTGGCGAGCGGGCGTACGACATTTATTCAAGATTGCTTAAGGACAGCATAATTTTTATCGGAACGCCTATAGATGACACTGTAGCGAACCTTATAGTTGCGCAACTGCTTTTTTTGGAAGCAGAGGATCCCGAGCGTGATATAAATCTCTATATCAATAGTCCGGGCGGATCAATAACTGCAGGTATGGCAATTTACGATACGATGCAGTTTATCAAAAACGATGTAACTACTATTTGCGTCGGGCAATGCGCTTCGATGGGAGCTTTGCTTTTGACTGCCGGAACCAAAGGCAAGCGGTTTGCACTGCCTCATTCGCGCATTCTGATACACCAACCGTCCGGCGGTGCCCAAGGCCAGGCAACTGACGTCAGGATTCTGGCAGAAGAAATTTTGAGAATGCGTGAAATGACCTCCAGAATAATTGCTCATCACACAGGCCAGTCTTTCGAGCAGGTGGAAAAAGACGTTGAGCGAGACAGAATTTTTTCTCCTGTTCAGGCTAAAGAATATGGTTTAATTGATGAGGTGATATACCATAGGGAGAAGTAGGCTCAGTTTCGAGCTTAATCGGTTCACCTATAGATTACTGACTAAACAAGGCCAGCGAACTTTCAGAAAAAAAACTTATGCCGAATTTCCGACGACCTGAAGAATTGCTCTGTTGTTCATTCTGTGGGAAATCTCAGAACGATGTAAAAAAACTCATTGCCGGGCCGGGGGTTTATGTCTGTAATGAGTGTATAGACATCTGTAATGAGATCATAAATGACGACGAGCAGGCAGAAGCGCAGGCTTCGCGGACAACGCTGCCAAAACCTGTCGAGATTAAAAAATTCCTTGATGAATACGTAATCGGGCAGGATGATGCAAAAAAGAGGCTGGCGGTAGCAGTTTATCAACATTACAAACGTCTGGAGCTGAATAAAAGAAAAAGCGATGTCGAACTCCAGAAATCAAATATCCTGCTGATCGGCCCGACCGGGACTGGCAAAACTCTACTTGCTCAGACGCTAGCGAGGATTCTCAGCGTACCTTTCTGCATAGTTGATGCGACAAGCTTGACCGAGGCCGGTTATGTCGGTGAGGATGTAGAGAACATCCTACTGCGTCTTTTGCAGGCTGCCAATAATGATTTAGAAAAAGCACAGCAGGGAATTATCTACATTGATGAAATTGATAAAATAAGCCGAAAGGATGACAATCCGTCCATAACGCGTGATGTTTCGGGCGAAGGCGTCCAGCAGGCGCTTCTTAAAATACTGGAGGGGACTGTCGCAAACATCCCGACTTCCGGCGGCCGCAAGCATCCTCAACAGGAATTCACCCAACTTGATACAACGAATATTCTTTTCATTTGCGGCGGTGCTTTTATCGGGCTAGAAAAAATCATCGAGAAAAGGCTCAGGAATAAATCTCTTGGCTTTAATGCCGACATCAAATCAAGTAAGGTCAGGCACAATGAGGCTCTCGAGAAGCTAGAGCCAGAAGATCTTATTCATTACGGCTTGATACCTGAATTTGTCGGTAGGCTTCCGGTTATCAGCACACTTAAAACACTTGATGAAGAAGCCCTTGTCAGGATTTTAACCGAGCCCAAAAATGCTTTGATAAAGCAGTATCAGAAGAAATTCGAGTTCGATAATGTAAGCCTTAAATTTACTGAAGATGCCCTTCGTGCAATCGCGCATCAGGCTCACGAGAGAAAGGTCGGTGCTCGTGGCCTGATGATGATACTAGAGGAAATATTGCTTGATGCAATGTTTGAAGTTCCGTCAGATAAGAAAATCAAGGAACTGGTTATCACTCGCGATATGATCGATTGCAAAGCACCTGCCTTCGACATTATCAAGTCAAGAATGGAAGAGGCCGCCTAGGGCTTAGCGTCTGAAAATCATACAATAAAGCTGCTTAGCCTAAACTAGGACTTTGAATGCGGCATTCTGCTGATTGCATAAATGCGGTATTGAAATTCTTTTGAGAAATCAAAATCCTTTCGCCAAAAAAATTCTGATAAAAAACGATCCGGTTTAGATCCAGTACATCATACTGCCTAAGGTTTGTTTCCAAACATCTCCGCGGGCATTAAGCCAGTCAACGTCTGCCTTTGATTCAGAGAGGTCAAAATTACACCAAGGGTTGATATAGGTAATCGTCCCAAGGTCAGGATTACAGCCTGTAACGACGATTACGTGGGAGTAGTTTTTCTTCCACATTCCGGCAACCCAGTATGGACCATGAGATTTCAGGGCATTTGTAAGCACGTCAGGATAAGTATCACCATCGCCTGCATAGCCAAGCCCAAGGGCTTTAGCCGTTGGCTTGCATTCACTAGGAGCAATGCCATTTTCAAGCATGTAGTAGGGGAAAAGGTCAGGTGATTGGTCCATCAGAGGGATGATTTTTGACGGATCTTTCTTTTTCCAGATAAAGAGCATCTGCAGGCAGGCATACCAACAGGTTGTACTGGTCGGCTGATTTATCGGAACCACGGGTGGATCTACTTTGTACATTGCCATAGAAGCGGCCTCTTTGAAAATTATTGAATTAAATCGAACTTTCGGAAACTGACAAAAAACCGATTGAATTACCCCGCAAATTTAGCACACCATGAAAAATAAAAAAATAAAAATTTCTTCAAAAAAACTAAAAAAAGTGACTTAATTGCAATATATAAAAGCATAAGTTTTATTTGGGTCTGACTAAAAGCCGTTGCTTTTATTGCTTTTAGGCGGCGAATTTGAGTAAATAGTCATATACCAACCAAAATTTCTTTGCATTAAAACTAGGACTAATCACCGCTTATGCAAGAGTTCAGCGATCAATTGCCGCATGACATCAAAAAATTCGCAATGGTTCCAATCAGGGATGTAGTTATATTTCCCTTTACCAAGGTCGCTTTCAAGATTGGCCGCCCAAGTTCTGTAAGGGCTTTGGAGGAAGCAATGAGTTCGAGCCGGGAAATTTTTCTGGCAACTCAGCATGATGCTACTGTGGATGAGCCTAAGAAAGAAGAGATTTACGAGGTTGGTACGATTGGACGAATCCTGCAGGCACAACGGCAGGAAAATGGCCAGATCAAGGTCGTAGTTGAAGGCAGGGAAAGGGGACGAAGCATTCGGGTCGAACAGGATGATACCGGTATTTTCCATGCTTTTGTACGGCTTTTGGGAGCGCCGGAGGAGTCCGGGATACGAACCGATGGCCTTGTTCAAAGAATCCATACTTTAGTAGAGCATCTGCTGCGGATTTCGCCAGATGCATACACTGATGCACTTCACTCTGCGCTTCGCGGCCCCTCTGCCCAGCATATAGCCGATTCAATGGCCTCGCATCTGAGGATTAGTGTTAAGGAAAAACAGGAACTTCTTGAAACCCTGTCGGTTTCTGAAAGGCTTCAGAAATTGATTGATATATTGGAAACAGAAATCGAAAAGCGGCAACTTGACAGGGCAATCCATGCCCGCACCAAGCGCCAGATGGATAAGCACCAGCGGGAGTATTATCTGAATGAACAGATAAAGGCAATCCATAAGGAACTCGGAAGAAAGGACGAAAAGGCTGAGCTGGACGAGCTGCGCAAAAAAATAGAAGAAGCCGGCATGAGTGCCGAAGCCAAGGAAAAAGCTCTGCAAGAGCTCTCACGGCTGGAGGCCATGCCGCCAATGTCAGCAGAGACCACGGTTTCGCGTACTTACATTGACTGGCTCTTGAACGTTCCCTGGCAGCAACGCTCAGAGGAAGTAGGAGACCTGACAACAGCCGAAAGCACGCTGAATGCTGACCATTACGGCCTTGAAAAAATAAAGGAAAGGATTCTGGAGTTTTTGGCCGTCCGCCAGCTTGTTAAAAATCCGAAAGGAACCATTCTGTGTTTTGTCGGGGCACCAGGAGTCGGTAAAACCTCTCTAGGAAAGTCTATTGCAAAGGCAACGGGAAGAAAGTTCGTCCGGCTGGCGCTGGGTGGAGTTCATGACGAGGCTGAAATTCGAGGACACCGCCGGACTTACATCGGCGCACTACCCGGGCAGATAATTCAATTGATGAAGCGTGCCGGAACAATCAACCCGGTAATACTTCTTGACGAAGTAGATAAATTGGGGCGGGATTTCAGGGGCGATCCATCAGCCGCCTTGTTGGAAGTGCTGGACCCTGAACAGAATCACACTTTCCGCGATCATTATCTTGACGTTGATTACGACCTTTCGAATGTTTTTTTCATCGCAACGGCAAATGTGCTTCATACTATCCCGCCGGCACTACAGGACAGGCTGGAAATCCTGCATTTATCAGGTTATACAGAAAGGGAAAAAGTAGAAATTGCAAAACGGCATTTGATTGCCAAACAGTGCGAGAGCGCAGGACTTTCTACTGAAAAAGTTACTTTTACAGATGACGGTATTCTAGAAATAATCCGGCATTATACAAGAGAAGCCGGCGTAAGAAACCTCGAGCGCGAGATTGGCTCCTGCCTTAGAAAGATCGCCAGACAATATGTTGCAACTGAAAACAAGGATGATTTCAAGGCGACTATTGATGCTTCCACTGTACAGGAATTGCTAGGTATCGTCAGGTTTCGTAAGCAGGACATCGCACGTAAAAGTGAGGTTGGCCTGGTCAACGGGCTTGCCTGGACCGAGGTTGGCGGAGACGTTCTCCAGGTAGAAGCAACGCTCGTTCCCGGGCGGGGCGAGGTAAAGCTGACCGGAAAATTGGGCGAAGTAATGCAGGAATCAGCCCATGCAGCACTTACTTGTGTGCGTTCCAGGGCAAGCTCGCTCGGTATTGATCATAAAGAATTTCGCCGAAAGGACCTTCAC
>DATLZX010000191.1:0-7140 GCA_035573795.1 Pyrinomonadaceae bacterium
CAGTATTGGCCGAATTAGCTATGGCGATTGCCGTTAAAGCCCATGCGATAGAAAGCGGAAAAAAATAGTCTTTCAATAAAACTCTCGCTGCTATGGATAGCACTCCGGCCGTAAGTATCAAAATTGATGAAATAATTCCCGGAGCAAGCCCTAGTATTCCATAAAAATTCAAAACTATTGCAAGGTTTACTAAAGTAGCTGCCGAAACCCAGCCGGCATAGATCCCAAACGGAAACCTCACAAACCACAGATCTGCCGCTGAATTTTTGAAAGATGCAAGATAGACGATATATAAAAGATTGAAAGCCAAAGCCAGTATGACCAGAAAACAAACGGTTATAAACTCCAGATGCCAGAGGTATATCCAGAGGCAATTCAGAAAACAGCTCAGTATAAAAAGTGGACGGATATCTGCCAGTTTCTCCTTAGCTGCCTGCTTTAATTGATAAAAACTGAAAATGCATAAAAGCAGGTAGATCAAACTCCAAATCGTAAAAGCATAGTTGGCAGGGGTAATAGTTGAAGGATAGCGGGCCGAAATTTCGCCCGGAGTAACAGAATTAATCCTGCCGGTTGCAGAGAAATAGTTGAAGAGGATGGTTCCGGCCAGTGCGACCAGAACCAATATTGCCCGTAAACGGTTAGAGCTGCTTGTCTGCATATAAATTCCCTGGAATCAATTAGTTATTCCGGCCTTGGTTTGCCGGGCCAACAAAGATAGCATTGTTTCGACAGTATTTTAATTTTTCACCTATGAGTAAAAAAATTATTCGTATAGAAACAGGATATCTGATTCTGACGGAAAAATTAAAAAAAGATCTTGCTGAAAATGGACTAAAATTTACGATTTCGTATGGTTTTTTACGTATTTGGTACAATTACTGCATTTGCAGAGTATTTTACAGAGAAAAAAAACAGGTTTTTAATTCATAAAAATGTCAGAAAAAAGCATCAAAAACGGGACGAGCCGGGAAAATTAACTTTTTGAATGATTCAGGAGCTTTTTCTGGCACTTCAATTGCAGAGGGATAAGAGAGGACGCACTTTCCCCTTCTTCCCCGATATGCGTCGGAGAACCCCAAGCGGAAGAGGAATGGAAAGATGAAATATTTAAGATTACTTTTACCAGTATTAGTTGTTTTGATCTTTGTTGGCTCGGCTTCGGCACAGAAGGGACCGAAGAACCCGCCGCCGAAGAATGATCCACCTGTCATCAAACCAGGAGAGAAACCTCCGCCAAAGGATAATCCGAAAGATCAAAAACCAAAAAAACCGGATGAGGAAGCTATCCTGCTTTTAAGAAAAGACGAGCTGGTTTTTGGGTAATTCGGGAAGCAGTTTGGCGGATTCAATTAATCAGGCTGGTAAGGAAAATACCGCAGAGTAAATCGTAAAACTTCTTCAAATCCTTTGAAATTATTCCGTGATCCGAACGCTCGGAAAACATTCAAAGCCGCCCGTAAAGCAATTTTCAGGCGGCTTTATTTTATTAACTGGACAGAGTTTTATGAAATTTGCTTTTGGGGTTTCAAGAAAATTTGCAATAGGAAAAACCGAGAAGGTTAAACGTTGTTTTGACCGGGCAGCCAGTGTTTAACAAGCTGTACCCTCTCTTTTTAGGCCTATTCAAATATATTATGGGCTTTTAGGCCAATTCAAACCTAAAAATCAATTTAGATTTCCTGATCAATTTACCTCTATAAATCAATTTAAGTCTCCAAAAAGGTGTTGGAGTATTGAAACAATGGCAACAGCCGCAGTATCGGCCTTCATGATCCTTCCACCAAAGGTAACCTGCTCGATATTCAACTTTTTGGCAAGCTCCAGTTCGCGGTCAGACCATCCGCCCTCAGGGCCGATAAAAGCAGTAATTTTTTCGATTTTTCCGCTTAGGGAAAATTTTCTCCCCATTCTCTCGCTGAATTGAATGCATTTGGAGTTTCCGGCAGCAAGTTCCGCAGCGGCATCTTGAAATAATCTGGGTTCGGAAACCTGCATCAGGCAAGCCCTTCCGCATTGCTTTGTAGCTTCAAGTGCGATTTTGCGCCAGCGCTCAAGGCGCTTTCCGGAAGTGTCGGTCGGAGCAGCGCAGAATTCGCTTCGAAGCGGGACAAGACGTTTTACTCCGAGTTCGACAGCCTTTTGTATTGTGTAGTCAAACTTATCGCCTTTCAAAATGACCGCCGCAATCGTTAAATCAAGCGGAGATTCAGCCGCTGCCGGAGCCACTCTGCCTGTTATTTCGAATTCTGTAGAATTACGGCCTATTTTTCGGATACGGCAGTCAAACTCATTCCCTACGCCGTCAAAAACCCTGATTTTATCGCCGGATTTGAGCCTGATAACGTCTCGCAGATGATGCGTTTCGGACTCCGCTAAAAGTCCGAAATTGTCAGATATCGCATCCGGTGCACAGTAAAATCTTTTTAATTCCATAAATTCAAAAAAATGAAAGGATACCAGAATTCTTTATTGCCGAGATTCAAAAACTCTTTAATGCGAAGTTCCGGGAATACTTTTTGCTAGGGTCCGAGCATTACTTCTCGCTTTTCTAAAATTAATTCTAATCATTTCTAAAATTACTTCTAATCACTTGAAATAATTCCAAACGCTTGAAATCAAGCCGAGTAAGTCATTTCAAGGTAAATAGTGATTTTAACCTGACGGACTAATTTAAAATAAGCAGATCGAGTAAAACTGAAATTGGCAGTAATTTTTTTGAGCTGAGTATCCTGAATTTCGGCAAAAAGAGCTGTAAAAAAGACTTCGTTGTTTAAATCTTTCCGAATTTTGAGCGAAAGTCCTCACTTGCAAGCCTTAATTCCAGCCAGGTAATGAAAATCTCCGGATTCAGCAGCCAGTGGTTTATCCACTGCAGGATTTCTTTGATTTCGATAGAGCTGCTCTCACTTTTCAATGTTTCCTTGTCTGATAACCGGGCAAGCCTTTTTTTCTCGGCAAGGACTCTTACTCGTAACTGCTCGAGGCCGGACTTGTCCTTGTCCTGTGCAAGCTTACGCCTGAGGTTTTCAATGGCCTTTAATGATCGCCGGGCCGAGCGCAGGTCATCAAACTTGAAAAGATTTCGGAACTGGGCGCGCAGTGGCCTTTTTTCGAAACGCTCGACATAAAGCCGGACAAGCTCCTCAAACCTGATTACAGCACCCTCGTCGGCGAGCATTCTGGCGATTCGCATCGGTGATTCGAGTGCAGAAGATCCAAATTTCTTACGGACTGCTTCCTCAATGGCAATAATCTCTTTGCTGCCAACGCTTTCGCAGTCGAGTGCTTCCCAGACCTCAATAATGAAATCCCTTTTTGTAACGGAATCGGGCATTAGAAAAATCGGTGATTCAGGCTTTGTTCTTCAATGAATTAATTTTTTCGATTGTTCGGGTTGAAGAGTGATCCTTTGGGTCACCGACGATTGCAACCTGTCCGCCGATTTCTTGCATGATCATCCTTTCTGGCACGGTTTCCTTCGTATAGTCGGTTCCTTTGGCATGAATATGCGGCCTTAGAGTCCTGATAACCGACTCAACTGTCGGCTCGTCAAATATCACAACTGCATCTACCATTTTTAGCGAAGCAATAATCTCGGCTCTTTCATTTTCCGGAACCATTGGCCGGCCCTCACCTTTCAGCATGCGGGCCTGTTTGTCGGAATTTACGGCGACTACTAAAAAATCGCCCAGTTTTGACGCAGCATCCAGATAGCGGATATGGCCTACATGCAGAAGGTCAAAACAGCCGTTTGCCAATACGATAGTTTTCTGGTTTTCATGCAGGCGGGCTGCAAGCGAAGCGAGTTCATCAAATGGAATAACCCTAGCCGGTAAGTGTTTCATTTTGAACTAAACTGTAGGACTATAAATCCCTTAATTTGAGATGATACCGTAATTTTCTTTGCCAGGAAGATACAGGCGTTTGACTCTTAGAGGTTCAGATTACCAGGGCATTTTTCAGCTCCTCCAGAGAGACGACTGCGGTCCCGCGTTTTAAGACAGACAGGCCACCGGCACAATTTGCGATCACAGCAGCAATCTCAGGAGAGGCTCCGCCGGCAATCGCCATTGAAAATGCTGCCAAAACAGTATCTCCGGCACCGGTTACATCAACGGGCTCTTTTGTTCCAAATGCCTCAATGTGCCGGAAAAGGCCGTTTCTGCCAGTAATGTATAGTCCGCGTGAGCCCATTGTTATTAAACCAACCTCCAGGCCCAATTTGGCTACAAGCTCTTTTGCTCCATTGTCATCCAGAGGTTTTTGAAGCACTTCTTCCGCCTCTTCCAGATTCGGAGTTGCGGCAAAAGCACCGCAGAATAAAGTCAGGTTGTGGCGTGAGTCAACAAGAACGGGTATATTACGCTTGCTTGCCTCTGAATTTACGAATTCGAAAAGTTGTTTTGATACAACCCCATAGCCATAATCAGAAAAAACTATTGCATCTGAAAGGTGAAGTTGCTCTGCGGCAAGCTTAAGTATCTTGTCATGCGGGAAGTCTACCGCCAGGGCGTCATCAGAATAATCTATCCTGATTACCTGTTGACGTGCAGCCATTTGATGGCCGGCCAAAACCCGCAGTTTTCTGGTAGTTTGAATATTGCCAAGTGAAATGATGCAGGAGGTATCAACTTTGTTTTCCAAGAGCTTTTCCTTGAGTTCGGTGCCGCTTTGATCTTCTCCAACTACGGAAAGCAAAACTGCCCTGCCGCCCATAGCCGAAATGTTTGCAGCGGTATTTGCCGCGGCTCCCGGACGAGTTTCGGTATTATGGTGCTTGAGGATAAAAACAGGAGCTTCTCTGGAAGGCCGATCAATGGTACCAAATAAAAACTGATCGGCAACAGCATCACCGATTACGAGGATTCTCCGTCCGATAAAGCCGGAAAATGATTTTTGCACTTGCTCGATCAGTTCAGGGGATAGATTATTGCTCACGCCTTGCCAACTCCATTAAGATTCAATACTTAACCCAAAATAAAATGATTCGAAAAATAAGTGTAAATAAATTGCCCGCAAAAATAAAAACTCTTCAACAAGCCAAATAAAAATAAAAACCGAGGACGCCCGAATTCCAGTAGCGTCCTCGGCGAAAAACAGTATCAAACACTAAGCCAATTAATGGGAGTCGTAACCGGCAACAGGGAAGTCGCCCGGAATACCCCAAAGGGCATAGCCTGTACCGCCTGTGCTTTTTACAACATAAAATTCTCCTGTGGATTCGCGCCACATGGCGATATCGGTCTTGCCGTCGCCATCGTAATCATTTTGGACTGTAAAGTCTGTGGCTGTTACACCCCATTCGACGGCGTAAGATGAAGCACCGCTGCTGGGCTTTATAAACCAGATAACCCCGGAAGTTGGATTAGGGCCGCCGCGAGTTACGGCTATGTCGGTTTTGCCGTCGCCGTCATAATCGCCAGGTACGACAATATCTTCAAGGATTCCCCAGTAATCCAAAATCATGCCGCCGGTGCTTTTCAGAACATACCATTCGCAGGTTCGTGAGGGATCATTCTCAAAGCAACGCTCAACTGCAGGATCAAACTTACCGTCTCCGTCATAATCTCCCGGAGCGACAAAATCAGAAGTTATTCCCCAGGTGTAAAACTGCTGCAGGCCGGCGGAACCAAGTACGTACCAATACATGTTTCCATTCTGCCTGCGGACCTGCGTAGGGTCAGTCTTGCCATCTCCGTCATAATCTCTTGCGACCGGCTCGTCCCCGTCAATTCCCCACTGGATTGTGGTTACTGTGCTATTAGAGCTGTTTATCCAGTAGAAAAAGCCATCTGTCCTTCTCCAGACGGCATAATCCGCCTTGCCATCTCCGTCGTAATCGCCCGGCGTCAGATAGTCGTCGGTTGGCAGGCCCCAGGCCTGGGACTGTGAGCCTCCAGACGATTTGAGCACGTACCAGACGGAATCGGATGGACGAAAGATCACGTAATCAGCTTTTCCGTCATTATCAAAATCCAGGGCTTTTCTAAGCTTTATTTGTGCCGAAACACTTAGGGAAAACATCGAAACAAATAAAAGCAGGGCAGTCGCTTTGATTGCTTTTGGTGAAAATATTTTCATCGTTTGATTCAAACCTGTTTATTTTATTTATTTTTGATTGCGGTAATCGGAAATCGAAAATGGGGGCGGTGCCAACCGCAATTTCACATTATATAGAGCCAAAATTGCTATTGCAATAACAATTCCAAAAAATTAACCCAAGTTTAACGATTTAAAACAGTTTATTCAGATAGTACAAAAAATGAGTTTAATAAGACGGCATTATGGCCATCAAAGCTGTTAATTCCTGGGCATGAGCAATTAATCAAGCCTTTTCGGCTTTTATTATTTATAGGCCAAGCGGTTTTAAGGATTTCTCGCAAGGCTTTTAGTTTAAAACATTCAATCGGCGAATAAGATGTTTGAAAATGATGAAAAGTTTGTCTTTTACAAAAAAAGCAAAATTACAGTCCCCATCGTGTTTGAATTACTGTTAAGGTTTTATCGCCAATGCGAATAGTCCCGGTCCGACTAAAAACCTGGCTGCTGCCCACCCTGAAAATGACTTTTGAGGTGCCTGAAAGCACATCTTTCTCAGGAAAAATCCAGTTTGCTGTAGAGCGGATCGAATAATCACAGCCCGGCTGGGTGTCCACTTCTACTGATTTATAGCCACCTTTTAGATTAAGTTTGATTTCGCTTGTTCCAAGCTCAAGTGTGCAATTTACTGAATTATTTAGAGCTTTCAGAACGTTCAGCCTGCCGCCACTTAACACTAGATTTGTCCAGACTGGTAAAAGATCAACATTGTTGAGCAAGCTAGCTTTCAAAGAGGCGGCAGACAGCTCAGGTTTATGGGCAGCAAGCAATGCTGCAGCACCCGTTACATGCGGTGTAGCCATAGAGGTTCCGCTCAATGCAGTATAGGAAGAATTGCCGGAATACCAGGTGCTCTGAATACTGACGCCCGGCGCGGCGAGGTCAACTGAATTCTTGCCCCAATTGGAAAAACCTGCTCTTGTATCCGACTGGTTCGAAGCAGCGACAGATATAATGCTCGGCGAAGTATAAGAAGCAGGATAGAAGGGAGCAGAATCTATGTCTTTACCAGCATTGCCTGCAGCAAAAACATTGAGA
>DATLZX010000192.1:0-3754 GCA_035573795.1 Pyrinomonadaceae bacterium
GCAGATTTTTTAGATGAAGTTTTTTTACTCGTGCTTTCATCTGCAGCTTTCTTTCTTGCCGATGCTTTTTTGGGTTTGCTCTGGCTGCTGTCGTCCGGACTGTTTTCATCGGCAACTGCTTCCTCTTGTGTTGCAGTTTCCTCAAAGTCAACCTCGGTAATTTTAATCTTCTCTAAAAGCTTTTCGATGGCTTGCCTGGTTCTTAAATTATCTTCTACACTTTCAAGCCTTCCAGACGAGCTCAGAGCATTTTTCAGCTCTTCTACCGACATCGAGTAATAAGTAGAAAGCCGTTTTAGTTCCTCCTCGAGCTCGCTCTCAGAAACAGAGATTTTTTCAGTTTCAGCTATTTTCCCTAATAAGAGTGCTCCGCGAACTTCCCTTTCTGCTCTTTGCCGAAGTTGTCCCAAAATGCCTTCTACAGCATCGGATTGAATTTTTGAAGGATCTACACCGCGGCTTTGCAGGTCGCGCACAAATTCTTCGAGCAGTATTCTGGTTTGATTTTCTATCAGGGCTTTAGGTACTTCGAATTGATGAGTCTCAACAAGTGCCTCGACCGCTTCATTTCTTAATCTGGCATCAGTTTGAGCATTGTAATAGGCTTGCAAGTTTTCCTGAATCTGTGCCTTGAGTTCATCCAGCGTTTCTACTCCCTGATCGAGACTTTTCACCCATTCATCGTCCACTTCGGGAAGCTCCAAACGGCCGACCGATTTGATTTTGGCAGTATATTCTATGGTTTTGCCCGCAAGGTCTTTTACAGCATAGTCTTTATCATAGCCAATCGTAAACTGCCTTTCCTCATCTGGCTTTGAGCCAATTAAATTCGAGGTGAAACGCTCGTCTATGCCTTCCTCCCCGAGCGCGATATCTACATCTTTGGCACTGATTGGATCCTGATCCGGTTGGTCAATGAACTTGCCCTCGAGATCAACGATGACAGTATCACCCGACTCAGCTCCGCGATTTTCTACTGGTACAAGCGCAGCTTGCCTTTTCCTTAATTCTTCTATCTGTCTTTGGATCTCATCGTCTGAAACTTTCCTGACCCGGCGCTTTACCTCGATTTTTTCATATTCAGGAGCCGGTATTTCAGGCATTACTTCCAGGTGTATCTGCATTTTTACGGGCCGACTTCCGTCTACGCGAAGCGATTCAAGGTCCTCGATATGAAAATGCGGCTCAGCAACAGGATGCAAATGATTTTGTTGAATTGCCTCGATTGCGGCCTGTCTTGCAAGTTGATCTATTACTTCCTGTTTGATCTCATTAGCAAACCTGAGTTTGACTACTTCAACAGGAACTAATCCTCTCCTAAAACCAGGTACGTTTGCCTTTGAGCTATATTTACGTACTACCTGGTTGTAAACAGGGACAACTGATTCGGCCGAAATCTCTATTTCGATTTCTCTTTGCGTTTGACTAATTTCTTTTACTTTAGTTTCCATTGCTAATAAACAAAAAGAATATCGAACCATACCAAGAAAGTCGAACACTCCAGGCACGATAAGCAATAAAGTTTTACCTATTTAAACGTTTTTTAAAGTTAGCCAACGCTGGGTAGAGAAGCGAAAAATGGAAAAAGAAAATTAAGCGGAGCTCAAAAAATAGGCAACGGAAGTGGGAAATAGAAAATGGTGCCGAGGGCGAGACTCGAACTCGCACGTCTTTCAACGCTAGATCCTAAGTCTAGTGCGTCTACCAATTCCGCCACCTCGGCACGAAGCCCAATAAGGCAGAAAGTAGATATTAGCATTATTTCATACTATCTTGGCAAGAAAACCCATCGTATGAAATTAAGGATTATTGAAAGCTAAAGGCTATAAACTCCCCGAAATAAGCTGCTCGCAAAACAAAAAGCTTTGTAAACAGGGACAAATAAACAAGATAAACAAGGTCAAAAACCTTTAAACTCATCTCGAAAAATCCACTGCCCTATTTATTTATTCAAATACTTTCTGTCATATTCCTCCCAGCTGATTTTGGAGTCAATGTCGTCAAGGTAAGCATTCGGATTTCCCGTCACATACCGTCTTTCGGCCCATTGAAACAACCGGTAACCTCCTACCCCGATCAAGATAATCCCGGCCAGCAATGCCCCGTACCAAAATACCCCTGCAATCAGCCCCCAAATCCAGTTGATGACGAAAAGCCCAAAAATAACCCCTAAAACTATCAACAAAAACTTAAGTAAATTCATATTTTCCCTCCTCTCTAAAATATACGAATTTGCCCCCGCTATGTTCTATAAAATAAACTTCTACTTAAGATAACTAATCACATGATTACTTCCAGAACGCTTTCCGAAGTATTAAATGCCGGCCTAAACGGAAATCCGGATGCTGCGATTTCTGATATAACGCATGATTCACGCCATGCCGGCCCTGGCACGGTTTTTGTTGCAATCCGCGGTACGACTCTGGATGCTCATCGTTTTATTGAAGACGTTATGAGGCGAGGCGCCGTTGGAATCATTTCAGAATTGGACGCTCCAGCTGACTTTAGAGGCGTTTGGCTCAAGGTAGAAAATGCTCGGATTGCGATGGCTCAGGCGGCATCAGTGATTTATGGTGAGCCTTCTAAAAAGCTTTCTCTGGTAGGCGTAACCGGTACCAACGGCAAAACTACTACAACTTATCTTTGCAATGCTATTGCAGAAGCAGCCGGCCTGAAAACTGCAATGCTCACAACAGTGGAATATCGCGTCAACGGAATTTCGCAGCCGGCCGTTCGGACAACTCCAGAGGCCACTGACACAAATAAATTTCTTTTTGAAGCTGTCAAACAGGGCTGTAAGTTTGCTGCAATGGAAGCCTCATCTCAGGCAATAGACCTGCATCGCTGCGATTTTCTTCAGTTTCGCGTAGCCATTTTTACCAACCTTACCCAAGACCACCTCGATTACCATGGAACGATGGAGAATTATTTTCTGGCGAAAAAACGCCTTTTCGATGGCAGTATCGGGACAAAACCCCAAGCAGCCGTAATTAACATTGATGACGAATGGGGCCGCTTGCTTGCAGATGATCTCCGGAAAAATAATGTTCAGGTAGTTACCACGGCACAGGACAGAGAAGCTGATTTTACTGCCGTCAACCCTGAAGTGAGTATCAGCAAAGGGACCGCTTTCACAATCAAATGGAAAGGTGGCGAGGCAATGATTTCATCTCCTTTGATTGGAAAGCCGCATATCTATAACATCCTCTCAGCCGCTGCTGCAACTCAATTTTGCGGCATTGATTTCGATTCGGTAATTCGGGCTGTCGCACAGTGCAAGGGTGCGCCGGGACGTTTTGAGCCTGTCGCAACTAACAGGGATTTCGCCGTTTTCGTGGATTACGCGCATACCGATGATGCATTGGCCAACACCCTTCAAACTGCCCGTAAGCTAGCAAAAGGAAGGATTATCACCGTTTTTGGATGCGGAGGTGACAGAGATCGGGGCAAAAGAGCACCCATGGGCAAGGCAGCCGGCCTAGGCAGTGATTTCGTAATCATAACTTCGGACAACCCGCGTACCGAAGATCCGCTGAAAATCATTTCCGAAATCGAGGCCGGCATCAAACAAACCAATACCCAGTATAAGGTTATTTCTGATAGAAGAAATGCCATCTATGAAGCAATTCGAATAGCCAAAAGCGGTGATATTGTAATAATCGCCGGTAAAGGGCATGAAACCTACCAGATTATCGGTGACCAAAAATTTCACTTTGATGACCGCGAAATCGCTGCCGAAGCCCTCCGAAACATT
>DATLZX010000193.1:0-5019 GCA_035573795.1 Pyrinomonadaceae bacterium
CAAGTCATTCGGTAAAGGCCAGGCAAACCTGACAACAAAGAAAGAGCTGATGGTCAAGCCAAGCCCTCCGAGGTTTCTTAACGTTGGCGACAGGTTCGAACTGCCTATAGTTATTGAAAACCAGGGAGAGAAGGATGTACCGACGGAGCTGGCCGTAAGATGGCTGAACGCGAAATATGAAAAGGCCCAAGTTAACAATCCATCTGCTCCGGAAAATAATTCCGCTGAGCCATTTAATCAGCAAAGTGAGCATTTCACCGGAAGAAAGGTGATAGTTCCTGCCGGAAATCGGGTCGAGGTGAGGATTCCTTTGAAGACTGAAAAAGCCGGCTCCTTCAGATTTCAGTCTTTGGCCGTTGCAGGCGGTTTTAACGATGCAGCACAGGTCGAGGTACCTGTATTGACACCTGCAACTACTGAGGCTTTTGCTACTTACGGCAATACTGATAAAAACTCTCCGATAATTCAGCCAATAAGCATTCCACAGAACGTCTATCCGCAATTCGGCGGGCTGGAAATTACGGCAAGCTCGACACAATTGCAGGAATTGACCGATGCCTTTATCTCATTGGCAGAGTATAAGTTTGATTGTACCGAGCAGATTGCCTCGAGAGTTTTATCAATCGCAGCTCTTGCGGATGTTCTCTATGCTTTTAAGTCCGGTAAAATGCCCGATAGGGCTACGCTGGAAAGCTATGTAAATAGAGACATCGAAAAAATGCTCAGCCGGCAAAGAGATGATGGCAGTTTCGGGCTCTGGAGCAAAGAAGGAGAAAGCTACAATTTTCCATTTGTCAGTGTCCATGCCGCGCACGCTCTAGCGATAGCCAAGCAAAAGGGTTTCAAGGTGCCTGATGCCGCAATAAAGGCTTCACTTGACTACCTCGAAAACATCAATGAAACCACAGATGAGATTTATAAAAACCTGCCAGAAATCAGTCTGACCATCCGGGCTTATGCACTGTACGTCAGAAGCCTCCTGGGAGATGCTGATCTTGCCGAGATTGAGCATTTGATCAAATCATCCGCAATCGAAAAGATGCCGTTTGAGGCAATCGGATGGATTTTATCCACAAGCTCTGACAATAGACTGAAAGACAACCCGGTTGCCGTAAACTTAAGACAACAGATAATCCGATTTCTGCAGAACCGCAGCACAGAAACGGCCGCAACTGCACATTTCGTAACTGATTACAAGGATAACGGTTGGACGATTATGGCTAGCAGCAGGCGGGCTGACGCCATCCTGCTAGATGCCTTGTTGAGGGCAGTGCCACAAAATGACCTTATACCCAAACTCGTACGAGGTTTATTGGACAACAGAAAGAAAGGCGAGTGGGCCAATACGCAGGAGAACGTATTTGTTCTGCTGGCGATGGATAGATACTTCGGAACTTTTGAAAAGCAAACCCCGGAATTCCTTCTGCGAATCTGGCTGGGCGATAAACTGATCGGTGAGAAAAACTTCTCGGGACGGTCAGCAGATAGCGGTGTAATGATGGTTCCGATGAGCCAGCTTATAAACGCTAAGGATCAAACTCTTTTAATGTCAAAAAATGGGCCGGGCAGGCTTTATTACCGAATAGGCTTAAATTATGCCCCGAAAAATCTGAAGCTACCGGCCGTAGATTATGGTTTTACAGTAATCAGGAGTTATCAAGCCGTTGATGATCCGGCGGATGTTCAAAAGCTCAGTGACGGAACCTGGCAAATAAAGGCCGGTGCGCGTGTACGGGTCAGACTGGTTTTAACCGCTCCCTCGCGCAGATATCATGTGGCATTGGTAGATAACCTGCCAGCAGGCTTTGAGATACTCAATCCGGAATTGCTAAATACCGCCTCACAGGGCAGAGATGAATCGGACAGGCAGCAGAATGGCTGGTGGGCATGGTTTGACCACCAAAATCTGCGCGACGACCGGGCTGAGGTTTTCACTTCGCTGCTTTATGGTGACACTTATGAATACACTTTTCTGGCAAGGGCAACAACGCCCGGCGAATTTATTGCACCTCCTGCAAAGGCCGAGGAAATGTATCATCCTGAAACATTTGGAAGAAGTGCCACAGAAACAGTGATTATAAAGTGACAGCCTTGTAAAATTTACTGGTGAAAGTGAAAATCATTGGGTAAAAGCTACGATTATCGGCTAAGGGCTATAATAATCGGCTTTGGGTTATATTCAATGGCTTCGAGCTGTAATTACCTCCTGAAAGCCGGAATTATCAGCAAAATGCGAAAATCAATAGCTTAAATGATAAGCTTGAATTGGAAAATATCAGCCAGGAACGGACTTTAGCGATGCTTGAAAATGCTGCTACAGCGGAAAAATCCGCTGACAAAATCAAATCCGCTGACAAAATCAAAGAAAACCTTGAACTTACGCTCAGGATAGAAGCCGAGGCGATCATTGCGGCCTCAAAGAGGCTTGCTAAGTCGCCTGCTGCTGTCGAGCTTGTCAAAGAAGTCGAAAAAAGCAGCGGCAAGGTTGTTTTAATGGGTGTTGGTAAATCCGGCGTTATAGCACAAAAACTCGCGCAAACTATGGCAAGTACGGGAACTCCGGCAATTTTCGTCCATCCTAGCGACGCTTTGCACGGAAGCCTCGGAGTAATCCAAAGCCCCGATATTGTAATAGCCATCAGCAATTCCGGTGAAACGGATGAAATACTGGCGTTGCTTCCTGGATTGAAATCGCGCGGTGTCAGGATTGCAGCAATTGTCGGAAATGTGAAATCAACACTTGCACAGAATGCCAATTATTTGATTGATGCTTCGGTTGACAGAGAAGCTTGCCCGCTTAATTTAGCTCCGACGGCATCTACGGCTGTTGCGCTTGCGCTCGGAGATGCTATTGCAATGGCAGTAATGGCTCAAAAGAATCTAACTCCTGAAGAATTTGCTGCCAATCATCCGGCGGGAAGGCTTGGCCGCCGCCTTACACTGCGGGTCGAAAGCCTGATGCACCCTAACCCGGGAGTCGCTCCTCAAGCACGTTTTTTCGATGTTGTATCGGAAATATCCAAGCATGCGCTGGGAGCGGTAACAGTTGTTGACAACGAAAATCGCCTGGTCGGAATCATTACAGATGGCGATTTACGCCGTGTCATAGAGCGGACCGAAACTACAAAACTGATGGAGTTGGAAGCCAGCCGGATCATGACGAAAAATCCGGTAACCACAACCCCCGAAACACTTGCATTTGAGGCGCTTAAGCTGATGGAAGATAGGCCGTCGCAAATTTCAGTGCTGCCTGTAACCGACCATGAAAACAAGTGCTTGGGCCTGATTCGCCTGCATGACATCGTAAGACACGGAATTTAACCAGCTCAGAAATATAAAGAGTTCTGCAATATCGGATTCTATGCAAAGTATTTATTTGAGAAAACATTTAGCTTCATTGTTGGTATTGTTGCTTTGTCCGATAAGTAATGCTTTGTGCCAGAAGAGCGGGGTTGTGCTCCAGATTCCCGAAAGTTTCTTCAATGAAGTGCTGGCGGCGGCATTTCGCAAACAGATTCCGCTCGAGTTTTCTATAGCAAATTTCCGTATTGCAGATGAATTTCGTAATTCAGATGAATTGAATGAAAATGCCGAAGTGAATCGGGGCAATATGATGTCCCGGCCGAGAGAAATATTCTCCTACGTCAGTTTGTTGGCTGCTAACAAGCACTTTTTCGGCTACCCGGATGATTCTTTTGAAGGTGAATGCAGGCAAACGGTTAGAATGATTGAGTTTTTGGGAGACGAGCGGACTCGCATAATCATAAAGCCGGGAACAATTCGGGCCAGGATGGCCTTTAGTGGGAATACCGACGTTCCTTTTGTAGGCTGTTTGCCGTTTAACGGAATAGCAGATGCCCTGATAACGCCGCAGCTCGATCAGGCAAGCCGGACAATTGTTGCAAGGATTGGGGTTGAATCTGTCGAGCTTAATGGAACTGCCGGAGTCGGCAGTACTTTGATTGCCAAATTGGTTCAAAGTTCAATTGATAAAAAATTAAATCCGCTGCAATTGGCAAAATTGGATTCTATCGGCTTTGATTTTCCGATTGCCGGCTCTTCGATCAAGCTTCAGCCCGGCAATGTAATCTTTTCTGCGGAGGACCAATCTCTGAAAATTTTCATTGATTACTCAGTCCAGTAACTTGCCTCGGTTCAGTGATTTTTTAATCCATGTTATAAGCCGCCTGAAGCTGCCAAATTAAAAATCAATCCATAAGCAATTAATAATTTTCGATTCAGATCAGTTTGGAAATTTCCTTGCCCGGGGGAATTTTAATATTCTATTTTTGTGAAGTTGCCTATTGCAGCAATAATCGGACGTCCGAATGTGGGGAAATCTACGCTCTTTAATCGCCTGACCGGCAGCAGGAAGGCAATCGTCGGCGATGAGCCTGGCATTACGCGAGATCGCATTTTCGGCGAAGTGAATTGGAAGAGCCGAAAATTCAGGATAATTGATACAGGCGGGATCATACCGGATGAAGAAGCATTGATACCGTCAAACATTTTTAAACAGGCCGCCAGCGCGATAGAGGAAGCCTCGTTGATTATCTGGGTAGTTGATGCACGCAGCGGCATAACGCCCCTTGATGAGGAGATTTCTGGACTACTGAGAGAAACCGGTAAAACAATTCTCATTGCCGCAAATAAGTCAGAGTCTGTTGCTGCGGCAAATGAAGCCGCTGAGTTTTATCAATTCGGATGGGACGTAACGCCTATCTCGGCTGAGCATGGAACCAATGTCGGAGATTTACTGGACAAGGTCTTTGATGTTTTATCGCTAGAAAACTATGCAAATGCAGGCTTTGATACACCGGAGGCAGAGAGCGCCTCAAGTTGCGGCCTTAAACTTGCGATCGTCGGACGGCCCAATGTCGGTAAATCTTCGCTGGTAAATAAATTAATCGGCGAAGAAAGAGTGATCGTTTCTCCGATAGCCGGCACTACAAGAGATTCTGTGGATACCGAGCTCGTATTCAATGATAAAAAAATCACATTGATTGATACTGCCGGCAT
>DATLZX010000194.1:0-3992 GCA_035573795.1 Pyrinomonadaceae bacterium
TTGCGTATCTTGGCCGGATAATTGAAGTTATAAGCGGTGAGCCTTATGAAACCTATATTGACAAAAATATACTTAGGCCGCTCGGTATGTACAAAAGCTATTTCGACCATACGCCTCAGTTTTTATTAAGGCACAGGTCGCATAGTTATTACATACAAAACGGCAAACGGAGGGAGGCTGTATTTGATGCTGATACGGGAATTACAGTATCAAACAGCGGATTGAATTCGCCGATTTCGGATATGAAGAAATGGCTGGATTTCCTGCTTGGAGTAAACGATTCTGCAAAGGTTTATGAAACTGTATTGAAGCGAAGGTCTTTGGAGGAAATGTGGCAGCCGCAGCTAAAGGCCGACGAAGACGCAAACGGTTATAAAGGCTTTTTTACTGATATAGGTTTGATATTTTTTCTCGATCGGCGTTCGGAAAATCCTATAATCGGCCACGGCGGCGATCAAAACGGATTCATAAGCTACATAGATTTTCAACCTGCTAAAAAATCAGCAACTATTCTTGTAATGAATACAAACATTATCTATCCGCAAGGGACAGAACAAGCGGCGGATGTAACAGTAAGGCTAAGAAAGGCTGCAAGAAAGTTGCTTGAATAAAGAGCTAAATTCCGCATTAAGCAAAGGCCGCAGCCCCACCCTGAGCCATACCCAGAGCCAAGCCGGAAATGACATTTTCCCTAGGTACGCTTCATCCGGCCAGGCCCTTACCAGGTTTATTTTTCAGTGAGAAAACTAAGCGTTTTTGCCGGTTTTCCTGATGCGGGAAATTATTTTTTTTGCAATCGAGATCAGATTATTTTCAGTAAAGCCGAAATCCCTGAAAACATCGTCCGCCGGCGCAGATTTTCCAAAACGATCAACAGTAAGCAGGCCGCCATATTCTCCAATATAACGATGCCAGCCTTGAGAGACGCCTGCTTCAACGGCAATTCTCGCCTTGATATGGCCTGGCAGGACTTTTTCCTGATAAGCCTTGCTTTGTGCCTCAAAAAATTCCCAGCATGGCATCGAAACTACCCTGGTAGGAATACCCTGGCGATTCAGCTTTTCTGCGGCTGACAGAGCGAGCCCGACCTCAGAGCCGCTTGCAATAAGAATCAGTTCAGGCTCTGTGGGTTCAAGGTTTTTATTCTTTGCCTCAGCTAGAATGTAGGCTCCACGATGCAGGCCCTTTGCGCTCTCAAGGTTTCTGCGGTCAAGGGCAGCTACTTTCTGCCTAGAGAGCGATAAAGCAGTTGGGGCATTTCTCCTTTGCAGGGCGGCGCGCCATGCTTCGCGCACTTCAGCGGCATCGCAAGGACGTATAACTGCAAGATTAGGAATTGCCCGCAGCGCTGCAAGGTGTTCAACCGATTGATGCGTAGGGCCATCTTCACCAAGCCCAATCGAATCATGCGTATAAACGAAAATCACCCCGACATCAGAAAGCGCAGCCAGCCGGACGGATGGCCGCATATAATCCGAAAAAGTCTGGAAGGTTCCGGCAAAAGGAATGACCCCGCCAAAGAGAGCCATTCCATTCAAGGCGGCTCCCATGGCATGCTCTCTTATCCCGAAATGGATATTTCGGTTTTGATAGGCGCCGGCCGCAAAATTTGCAGACGTCTTGATATATGTATTATTCGAGGGCGTCAGGTCTGCCGAGCCGCCAATCAGCTCGGGAACAACATCTGCGATGGAATTGATCACCTCTCCGCTGTAGGCGCGCGTTGCCTTTGCCTCCGTTTTTGTAAAGGCGGGAAGTTTCCTTAAAGCATCGCTGCTCAAGCGGCCCTCGATCCGGCGTTTAAGCTCGGCAGCTTCTTGTGGATATTTTTTCGAATACTCACGAAAGAGCGAAGACCACCTGCGCTCGAGCTCGGGGCCGCGCTTGACGGCTTGGCGTAGGTGCTTGAGCACTTCGGGCGAAACATAAAATTTTTTATCTTCCGGAAGATTCAAATTTCTTTTCGTGATCCGGACGGCATCTTCACCCGGAGCGTCAGAATGCGCCTTGCTTGTGCCGGCCGTCGGCATTCCGTAGCCGATAACGGATTTGATTTTAATTAGTTTTGGCTTGCCCTTGATCCGCTGTGCCTCCCTGATGGCTTTTTCTATTTTCTTAGTATCGTTTCCGTCGGAAACTTCCAGAACGCTCCAACCGGCAGCTTCGAACCGTTTGCTGACATCTTCGCTAAATGCCAGAGATGTCGGGCCATCTATTGTTACCTGATTATCATCGTAAAGGTAAATCAGCTTTTCCAGCCTGAGGTGGCCGGCAAGCGAGGCAGCTTCGTAGGATACGCCTTCCATCAGGTCGCCGTCGGAAACTATCGCATAGATCCAGCTATCTATGATTTTGAAGCCGGGGCGGTTAAACCTTGCCGCAAGATGAGCCTCCGCAATCGCCATTCCCACTCCGTTTGCAAAGCCCTGTCCCAAAGGCCCTGTGGTTACCTCTACGCCGGGCGTCAAGACATTCTCCGGATGCCCCGGGGTGATCGAATCAAGCTGACGAAAACGCTTAATGTCTTCCAGTTTCAGGTCAAAGCCGAATAGAAACAACAGGCTGTAAAGCAGCATGGAGCCATGCCCGGCCGAAAGCAAAAACCTGTCCCTTCCAAACCATTTTGGATTTCGAGGATTGAAGCGAAGGAACTTGTGCCAAAGGACGTAGGCCGTAGGTGCCATTCCGAGCGGAAGCCCGGGATGGCCTGAGTTTGCCTGCTGAACGGCATCGAGCGAGAGAGCGCGGATAGTATTGATGGCAAGTTGTTCGATATTCTGTTTCATCACAAATAGGAGTAAATTACCGGATTAAAAATGAATAGCTGAATAAGATCTCAAAATAACACTCACTTTAAATATTCTTGTAAAATTTGCTTTCGACAAAAAAACTGCGGCACTTAATAATCGCTTTGCTGATTGATCTGGAAAAGCGCGTACTGTGCCGCACCGGTTAACGACCATTCTCTGTCTTTAGCAAGGATAATATCACGAGCCAGACTTTCTTCGATAATGCTCCTCAAAAAGGGGAATCTTGAAAGTGGTTTTCCGCAAGCAATTACTGTTTTAAAATCATAGGCGTGCTCTATACGGGCAGCGATCTCGGCCGCAGATTCAGCAAGGGATTTAATAGCAGCCAAGGCGATATCATAAGGGCTGCAATCGGCCGTAAGGTTCAGGATGGATGCTGTAACCAGTTCACGATATAAAGGGCTTCTTTCACCATTGAGGCCGAGCCGAAATTCTATTTGGGAAGGATTTCTGGCTGCAGCAAAAAAGCTTTCCGAAAGCTTGCGGTTGCTTTTATCCAGCCTGAGTGTATTTCGTAGCCAATCTATAAGCGAACCGCCGTCCGAAATTGCTCCGCCGAGGATCCCGCATCCATTATCTATTCGGTAATAAAACAAACCTTCGGGAATTCTTTTAGGTGGTTTTGAAAGCAGGACTCTAAGGGCAGCAGAAGTACCTATCATCAATATTAATTTGCCGGAATCAGGCCTGCTTAGGGCGACGGTATTTGCTGCTCCATCGGAGATCGAAGGAAGCCATAAAGAATTTTTCAATTTGACGAAACGCCGGCGGAGAGATTCTTTGAGTCTTATGGCTTTGTGGCTCTCTGTTATTTCGGGCAACTGATTTTCAGTCAGCCCGATTTTATCGAGCAATGGTGTAAACCACCTGCCGTTTCGAAAATCCAAAAGCCCTGTTGCCGAGGCCAGCGAGGCTTGCGAAAGCGTGCGGCCGGTCATTCTGAGCATCAGCAGGTCCGGAAGTCCGAGCCATTTAACCTGATCGAGAGCTTTTATGCCAAATGCATCTTTAGCCCAGAGTATTTTGGCCGGCCAAAAACTTGAGTGCAGGTGAGTACCGGTGGATTGAAGTATTTCGTCATCATCAAACTCGCTTCTCAGTTTTTGTGAATATGCGGCGCTGCGGCTGTCTGCCCAGGTCAGAACAGGCGTTATTGGAACTCCCCTGCTATTGATGCCCACC
>DATLZX010000195.1:0-5411 GCA_035573795.1 Pyrinomonadaceae bacterium
AACCTCTCCCTCTCTGACCTCAAAAGAAACGTTGTCAACTGCCTTGCGTTTGCTTCCCGGAAAATATGCATTTATGCCTGAAGCCCGAAATACGACCCTGCCTGGCTGGCGGATACGGTCCGGGAAAATATCCTCGACCTGTCGGCCGACCATATACTCGATTACCTTTGAGCGGTTGAAATCCTTTGCAGGCCTGGAGGTAACACTGCGGCCATCGCGCAAAACAGTTATCCTATCGGCCATACGGAAAACTTCCTCGAGCTTGTGTGAAATATAAATCATGCCGACGCCGCGCCGGCGAAGTCGCTCCAGGATTTGAAACAATATTTCAACCTCGCTTTCGGTAAGGGCAGCTGTCGGCTCATCGAGAACGAGAATGCGGGCGTTTTTTGAAAGTGCTTTGGCGATTTCGACTAACTGCTGGCGTCCGATTCCAAGCTCTCCAACAGGCGTTTGCGGGTCAATCTCGAGCCCAAGCTCTCTCAGTAATGCTGAAGTACGGCTGTAGAGTTCATGCCACCTGATGAGTCCAAAACGTGAAGGCTCCTGGCCGAGAAAGATGTTTTCCGCTACGGTCATATCTTTCACAAGCGAGAGCTCCTGAAAAATAATAGCAATGCCGGCGGCCTCAGAATCCGCTACTGAGGAAAACCGAACAGGCGTATTTTCTATTAGAATCTCGCCCTGGAAGCTTCCGGCCGGATAGGCACCGGATAAAACCTTCATCAAGGTTGACTTGCCCGCTCCATTTTCGCCAACCAGAGCATGAAACTCGCCTTTTTCCAAAGCAAGACTTACGCCATCCAGCGCTCTGACGCCCGGAAAATCCTTGATGATTTGTTGCATTTCAAGCAGCGGCATAAACTGGCAATAATCGGTAATTGATACTGCAAAATCTGTCTTTGTTGTACTTCTTTCTTGATTATCGAAAATACTTAATTTTTCAGAAGTTTTTTGAAAACTTGAAAAAAACAGTGCAAAACAGTGTCTTAGGTTAAACCATCCGGAATTCAGTTTACAAACCCGGCTGCCTTCAAAGCATAGCGAATATTGTCATTTTGCATAAAGTAAAACCATGGGCGCCCAGTTCGTGCATTTTCCAGACTTATTAGTGTTATCCCGAGGTCTATTCCGATTACATCGCCTGCAACCCATCCATCGTGCGGATTGAAGGCATCGGCAAAACCATAGCGGCCGTAAATTTTATCGCCAAATCTTGACCGCATGTTTTCAAGTGCCAAAAGGCTTTCCCGCGGTGTAAACATCAAGGATCCGGCCGCAGCGCAAGGAACTATGCTGCCATCAATTCGATCATCCGGCGGCGGCGCTCCCCAGGCGATATAGCCATTTTTATAGTCAGATGCAGTCAGTCCCCAAAGGTCCAAAGAATATTCCGGATATTTTCGGCTAAGCACTTCGGCTGCATATTTCCTTTGTGCAAGGGTCGCCTTGATCGAATTTTCAAAGTAATCAATAAATGGGGGCTGGCTTTCACGGATGCCGCGAAAATCTATCCATGCATGAGAATATTGGTGAATAAACAGTGGTCCGACAGCTGCTATATATCTATAGCCTCCGTATTCTACCCAAGGGCGCTTCCAGGCATACCATGAAAGCGGAGGGATCGGGTGCGTTGGCGAGCCTATGGCCAAAATGTATAAAATCGCCTCTTCACTGTAATCATTCCATCTGTTTGGTATCCAGCCATTTTCGGGCCGCCAGCCATGCGAAAGCAGATAAGGGTGGCCGGCAAGCATCCAATTGAAATCTACCCTGTGGTAAATCTTATCCGCCAATGAGGTGATTTGTTTATCGTCAGCCCAGCATTGCTTTGCTGTTAAAACGCCGGCAAGCAACAAAGCGGTATCAATCGAGGAAACCTCGCTTTTCCATTTTCTTTCACCGGTTTTTTGGTCAACGAAATGATAAAACCAGCCATTTTTGTGCTCCTGTTTGTTAGCGAAGAAATCCAGAGTCGCCAAAACGCGTTGGCGAAGCGTCGCGGCCGGCAGCCAGCTTCGGTCCTTTGCAATGCAGTATGAGGTAAGTGCAAAGCCTGTCGCTGCAATACTTGCTACACGAAAGTGATTTTCGCCGGGCGCGGGGGCTTCTCCGCCGGTTCGGGCTCGGTCGAGCGTTAATCCGGTCTGCGGGTCGGAGTGCTCCCAAAAATAACGAAAGGTTCGCTGGCTCAGATCCTCCAGAAAAGCATCCTCTTGTGATGAAAAATTTGCAGAGGGAACAGCAGACTTAGGGGCCGGCAGCGGCCTTGCTTTTGAAAATCTGGAGCTGATTGACTCTTGCCGCAGGCCGTCATTTTCTGAAACAAGCTTTGAAGAGGCTTTTGGTGAACTAGACAATTTTGATGAAATAATTTTGCTGCCGGCGCTTTTACTGATTGAATTTTTCGAAAGTTTGGGATTTGCCTTATCAGAAGATTGCTTGCCAAAACTATTTTTTCTCTCTGACTCAATGATAGTAAACGGAAATTGCAGGCAATCTTCACTGCTGGTTCCGGCATAGAGGATGTAATCGCCGCTTTCAATAACTGGCTGAAGGTCAGGGCCCAAAAACTCCAGATCTTTCGGCTTGAGTTCGAATTGCAGTTTTGCCTGCTCGCCCGGCTGAAGGGTTACCCGCCGGAAAGCCTTGAGCTGCTTGATCGGCCAGGTAACGCTTGCCGAAAGCTTGGTCAGGTAAATCTGGACTACTTCGTCTCCTTTTAAGCTTCCGGTGTTTTTCAGATTTACTGAAATGCGTATCGGCTCGCCCTGCCGATAGGCAGTTTTATCCAACATCAGATCATCAAGGCGGAACGTCGTATAGCTGAGCCCGAATCCAAAAGGAAATAAAGGAGTATTTTCGATATCCAGGTATTTCGATGTGTATTTTTCTGCGGCCTTAAAAGGACGGCCTGTCCTCTTATGGTTGTAGTAGATCGGGATCTGCCCAACCGAGCGGGGAAAAGTGACGGGAAGTTTTCCGCCAGGATTCGATTTGCCAAAAAGCGTGTTTACAATGGCAGGGCCGGCCATCGTCCCCGGAAACCATGCCTCCAAAATCGCCGGCGAATTCTCCGCAATCCAGTTAATGGTGAGAGGTCTGCCATTTACTAGTACTACTGCGTATGGTTTGTTCAGGTTATGGATGGCTTTAATCAGTTCGAGCTGCTTACCGGGAAGGCCTATGTCGGACCGCGAGGCGGCCTCTCCGCTCATATCGGCTGATTCGCCAGCAACGATTATGGTAAATTCGGCCTGCCTGGCAGCTTCTAGAGCTGCCGGGAACCCCTGATCATTCTCGCAGGGAAGCATGCAGCCCGGCTCGTAAATAATCTTTTTTTGCGGAAAGCGGTTTCTGAGCTCTTGCAGGATAGTTATCACATCTTCTTTCCTTCCATCGCCTGACCAGCTGCCGAGCATATCGCTTTTGCTGTCGGCCAATGAGCCTATAAGTGCAATCGAGCCAATGTTTTCAGATATCGGGAGAGTGCGGTTTTCATTCTTCAAAAGAACAAAAGAGCGTTCGGCGGCAATCCGTGCATACTCAAGGTTTGAATCAGTGAAAATGCGTGTTTTTTCCAGCGAGGGGTCAGCGAATGGCCTTTCAAAAAGCCCGAGGCGAAACTTGATTCTAAGCACATGGCGAACGGCCTGATCAATTTCAGCCATTGAAATTTTGCCTTCTTTCAGAAGCTGCTCGCCATATTGATTATAGAGCCGCGAGACCATTTCCATATCGGTACCGCCCTTTAGGGCAAGCCGGGCAGCATCGCTTTCGTCTCTGGCAAGGCCATGAAAGATCAGCTCCTTTACTGAAGTGTAATCACTGACGACAAGGCCATCGAACTTCCACTCATCGCGAAGGATTTTTTTCAGAAGAAAACTGTTCGCAGTCGAGGGTATGCCGTTGAGATCATTAAAGGCAGTCATAAATGAGCCGGCTCCGGCATCAACCGCGCTTTTGAAGGGCGGAAGATAAACTTCACGAAGAGTCCGCTCTGAAAGGTCTGTTGTATTGTAATCGCGGCCTGCCTCGGCTGCACCATAGGCAGCAAAATGCTTTGCAGTTGCCAAAACCCTATCCTGCGATGCGTAGTCATTACCCTGAAAGCCACGCACTCGCGAATAGGCGAAAACGCTGCCGAGAAAAGTGTCTTCGCCTGAGCCCTCTACAATTCTCCCCCAGCGTGGATCGCGAGCGATGTCAACCATCGGTGCAAAAGTCCAATGAACTCCGGCAGCCCTTGCCTCCATAGCGGCAATTGCTGCAGATTTTTCGGCAAGCTGCGGATCCCAACTGGCTGCCTCGCCGAGCGGCACGGGAAAAATAGTGCGGTAACCATGAATGACATCAAAGCCGAAGAGGATCGGGATCCCGAGACGTGATGAAAGGGCTGCTTTCTGCAGCTCATTTACCTGGTCTGCACCTCTGACATTAAGCGTCGAGCCAAGAAGCCCTTGTCTGGCGAGCTCCAGATGCTCCGGGCGATAACGGCCGTTTGCCTCGCCATCGAGCTGCTGCAGTTGGCCCAGCTTTTCAGCAAGCGTCATCCTGGAAATAAGGGCTGTGATGCGGGATTCGATTTCAGAATCTGACAATTTCCTTACTGCCTGTTGGCCCGTAATGGTGGCATTTGGGCTAAACAGGAGCAGAAAAAGCAGAAAAACGGAAGGCTTCAAAAGGGCTGACTTCGTCGAGAAAAAAAATTTATAAATGTTGAGAGACATCTTTAGATAATTTTATTTACTGGTACAAAAAAAATTTTTTCTGTGACAAAATGAAATTTCTGCCGGAAAGAACTGCCTAACTTGTAAAAAATGCAATCAAATCTACATACAAAGAATCGAACCGAGTCAAAGAATCGAATCGAGATTTAAAATATAATTCAAGCCCGGGCAAAAAAACCTTACGCTACCTGAAATCGAGCCGCAGGGTGCAATAATAAACGGGCCTGAAATTTAAAAAAATGCGAGAATGCAATTTCTTGGCTTATTGAAAATTCTTGCTTAAGGAGCTGTTTTTTCAAGCTCGATTTCATCAAGAAAAACCGCGCCCTTTTTTGGCTGAGACGTCTGGTCATCGAATACAATGGTAAACTCAGTCAGCCTGGATTTATTACCGGGTGGAGTGATTTCCAGCCGATAACGTTTATATTGATCTGTAATATTTTCTATGAGATAGACGCTTTTTTGCTGATCAGAAAATTTTATTTCCGCTTTGAGTTTTTTTGTAAAGCCCGCGCTTTGATCACCCTTGATGAAGAAAATCAAGGCCTTGAAAGATTTTGCAGGTTCATTCAGCTTGAGCCAAAAACCATTGAAAGCCGGATTGGGCGAATCAACATCGTATTCGAGCCGGACGCTTCGGCCGCCTTTTCTGCCCATTACATCTGAGGCAGAAAATGTCAT
>DATLZX010000196.1:0-2543 GCA_035573795.1 Pyrinomonadaceae bacterium
TGCGTTGCGGGAACTGGTGCGCGGCCCGGATCTTTAGAATCCGATGCTAACTGAGGAGTGTCTTTAGACCGCGCAAGATTATCTGAATCTGAAGTATGCTGGGTGAAATTATCTCGGGAACCAAGATCGGCAATCGGGCTATTTTGAGGCTGCTCCGCAAGATATAACAAAGAGAGAACGAATAAAACGCCTGCAGCACCACCAGCAAGAACAGCCATCGCCGGTTTCAATAACCAAAATCTTTTGTTATTTTTTTCAGAAGCGGGCTGCCCGGAACGTGCCCGCAAACTAAGCCCCTCAGCAAATCTGTCAAGCTCATCTTCCCTAAGCGAGGCAGAGATAAATATTTGCCTGATCAATTTATCGGCATTTTCAGATTGGTTTATCTTTTGCCTGTTCCGCTTAAACATAACTTCCTGTAGTTAAAAGACGAAAATCAGTTATTACAAGTTACAAGGCTATTAAAAGTTGTTATTCAAAAATAAAATAAAGCAATAGCTTGATAAGTCAAGGTATTCAAGCGGGAAGCGATTCAAACTATCTTAAGCCTTGAAATTCAATGAAAATATCAAGCCTTCCTGTATCAAAGAAAAACACTCATGCATCAAAGAAAAGCGCTTTTAGGAAATTTTCGGCAGCTGTTTTACCAAGCATTTCAAATCGTCAGCAGAAGTCCTTAAAAAGCGATTTCAAATTTCGCCGTGCACGCCATGCCCTGATCTTTACACTTGATTTGGAAATATTGAGAGCAGATGAAATTTCTGCAATGCTCATTTCCTCGCAATAGAGCATCAAAAGGATCGCCCTATCAATGGCAGACAGTCGCGAGAGGATCTTTTCAGCAAGATCTTTGGAGATCAGGCGGCTCTCAACTTGCGGTGATTTAAGGGCCAGATTAAGGGTTGATTTATCAGCCTCGCTCAGCTCAGTGTCGAAACCCTCAGGCCGACGATTTTTCCTACGGATAATATCAATGCAAACATTGGCTGTAACGCGGGAAAGCCAACTTTTGAAAGAAAGATCATGCTCACCGCGAAATTTTTCCAATTCAGCCGAAGCGCGCAAGAATGCTTCCTGCACGGCGTCTTCGATCTGATCGAGGTTTGTAAAATACCTTGCGGCAATTCTGGCAGTGAATTTTTTATGACGTTGGAAAATCTCGGCAAATGCTTCCTGATTGCCGGAGAGAAATTCCTGAATCAGCTGCTGGTCTGTCCGCGCAGAATCAGTGAACTCAGCCGGCTGGATAGCCGCCATATGAAAACCCAGGTCTTCGCTTTTAACAGCTTCGTGCACGATAATCGAAAAACAGGGCAGAAAAGTCCGAAATTGGCGTATCTCAGAGCAAAACTATTTACAAAAACCCCGGCCAAAGTAATTATGACGTATTGATAAATGCTGTGGTTTCAGAAAATAAATGAAAAAAACAATGGCCAGAGGAATATGCGAAAAAAAATCAAAGAGCCTTGCAGACAAAAATGTCGGTTATTTATCTTGCAGAAGACATTATAACTTCTTAAAAGAAATTATTTATAAAGATTATCTTTAACAATTGAATGAACCGACCTGGATTCCAATTTTATCCGCGTATAGGCAAGCCGGATCAAAGATTTTGAACTGTTACGCCGCCCTAGATTCCAATTCTAATCCAGTTTAAGCGCAAAACTTTGGTCATTTTGCAAACAACAGAGTTGGTTTAGCCTGAATCAATACGCTTTACTGGCCGGGTGGAAGCAGTTTGCGTGTTCCGGTAATGACGACATTATTGCGTTTGGAGCTAACAGAAACGATCCGTTCGCGTTTGCTTTCGGCAACTGATAGTTTTGGAATATAGGTTACGACATAGGTAGAATCAACAACTTTCGCAATGTAAGCAGCTTTATCAAGCATCTGCTCAACATCTACGGGGTCGATCAACTCGCCGTTTGAATCATCGGCGAGGCGTTGCAGGTCAATCTGCGCATTTTGCAGTTGACGCTGACGCTCCCGCAAGACGTTGAGCATTTTTCTATCAACGTTGATCGTCGGCCCAACTTTTGGAGCCGATGCGGTGTCCCTGACGCCCGGAGGCAATTGAGCAATCACCTCCGGCGGCAGGGCTTTTGGCGGCGCAGAATCCGAAATGGTTTTAGTTCGCTCGGCAAGGTCAAGTAGTTCTGCCTGGGCAAAACTGATGATGTGCACGCTTACATCTACGCCGAGAAGTTTTCTAAAAGTATTGCGCAGCGTCTGCTGATTATTGGAGCTGTCGGTTCCATCAGTTATCAGCAGCAGATGTTTATTGTCCAGATTGCTTTTTTTAAGGAAATCTACGGCAAGGTCAACCGCTTTTACTAAAGAGCTCCGGCGGCCGAAATTTGCAAGTTTCAGGGAGTTTTTGGCAAGCTCGAGATTCGTAGTCCATTCAAGGATGATTTCAGGTTTATCAGAATATTGAAGTATCGCAACAGAATCACCCTGCTTCAAGCTAGAGATAAAATTGGCTGCGATTTTGCGCGTTCTATCAAGCGACTTTACGTAACGGAGTTCGCCGCCGGTGTCCA
>DATLZX010000197.1:0-6710 GCA_035573795.1 Pyrinomonadaceae bacterium
TGTCCAGAGAATCTGCTGTGCATCATTTAAATCGAGATAATCATCGAAGAACACGGCTGAATTGGGATTGACTGCAGCCATTCCATGATCTGAAACGAGTATAATGTTTGTTTTATCAAGTATTCCACGCTTTGTTAAGCCTTCTACCAAGCGGGCAATTGAGCGGTCAACATCCCAGACTGCGTATTTTGTTTCTTCCGCATCAGGCCCGAACTCATGTCCGACATCATCCACATCGCTGAAATACATAAGAATTAAAGACGGCCTTTCAGAGGCAGGCAGATCGAGCCATCTCAAAACCGTATCTATCCTGAGATCGTTCGGAACTTTTCCATTGTAATCTCTTCTTAATTTAAGTTTTACGCCGCCAATTTCTGCCTCGGTTCCAACGAAAAAATAAGAAGCAGCCCTTAGGCCTTGTTTTTCAGCCGTTACCCAAATTGGCTCTCCTCCCCACCAACGCGACGAGCGGACTTCCTGCCGGTTTCCCATTGTAAAGACTGTCCCAAAATCATAGATATTATTTTCTACTATGCCGTGATGTGCAGGATAAAGGCCCGTAACAATCGTGTAGTGATTCGGGAAGGTTTTAGTCGGAAATGAAGGTATCATCCACTTTGCCCTAACACCTTCTTTTGCCAACTTGCTTATTGCCGGAGGATTGAATCTATCAATATAATCGGCACGCATCCCGTCAATTGAAATGATTATCAGTGGCGAGGGAGCAGTTTGCGAGGTATTCTCAGCCTGGCTGTAGCCGAAAGTCAGCAGGGGTTGAAGAAACAAAAGCCAGAAAAACAAGTGTAAGATTTTAGACCGCCTATGCATACAGATATTTTTCCTTTAGGTCAGAAGTGACACAAAGCAGTTTGTTGAAAAGTGTAATTTTTGGATATTAAGAAATCGTTTCATAACAGAGCGGATTCGATAATTTTCAATCCGATAATTTTCAAACCGCGGTCAATTCAGGGCTTTAGCCTATAAAGCATTCTCGGGAAAGGAATCGTTTCGCGGACATGTTCTATGCCGCATATCCAAGCAACGGTTCTCTCAACACCCATACCGAAGCCGGCATGTGGTACTGTTCCATAACGCCTTAGGTCAAGGTACCATTCGAATGCTTCGCGTGGCAGGTTATGTGCAGCCAATTGTTTTTCGAGATAATCAAGGCTGGATGAGCGCTGGCCGCCTCCGATAATTTCTCCGTATCCTTCCGGAGCCAGCAGATCCACTCCTAAAGCGCATTCAGGCCGCTCAGGATCAATCTCGAAATAAAAGCCCTTGATGGCAGTCGGGAAATGATGTACCCAAACAGGCTGCCCAAACTGTTTAGAAAGATAGGTTTCATCAGGCGATCCGAAATCACCGCCCCATTCAAAAAGATTTTCGAGTTCGCCTTTATTGTGTCCTTCCTGTAACAATCTTACCGCCTCGTCGTAATGGAGCCGAGGAAAAGGAGCAGCAACGGATTCAAGAGCTTTTATGTCGCGCTCGAGTATTTCAAGTTCTCTGAGGCGCTCATCCAGCACTCTGGAAATGATTGCCATTATCAGGCCATCGCCAAGGTCCATCATGTCCTCGTAAGTTGCGTATGCTACTTCGGGCTCGACCATCCAAAATTCAGTAAGATGCCGCCTTGTCTTGGATCTTTCTGCACGAAATGTCGGCCCGAAAGCATAAGATTTTCCGAACGCAGCTGCTGTGGCCTCATTGTATAGCTGGCCGGATTGAGTCAGATAAGCCTTTGCATCACCAAAATAATCAACCTCGAACAAAGTAGTGGTGCCCTCGCATGCCGACGGTGTAAAAATTGGGGTATCAGCCAGAGTGAAACCATTGTTGTCGAAATAATCCCGGGTTGCCCTGATGACAGAATGGCGGATTCTAAGGATCGCATGTTGCCGCCTGGAACGTATCCAAAGATGGCGGTGATCCATCAAAAACTCTGTACCATGCTCTTTTGGCGTGATTGGGTAATCATGCACATTTTGTATTACCTCCAGTTCTTTAACATCTAATTCAACGCCGATAGGAGATCTACTGTCTTCGCGGACTGTTCCTGTAATAATCAAAGAGGATTCCTGCCCAAGCGATTTTGCTTTTTCAAAAAGAGCCTCATCGTTGCCTTTGAAAACAACGCATTGAACAATGCCAGTACCGTCCCGAAGCTGCAGGAAAATCAACTTTCCGCTGGAACGCGAGTTGTATAGCCAGCCTTTCAGGGTAACAGTTTCTCCGATATGGTTTTTTAGCTTTTCAACGTAAGTTTGCTTCATCTGTTTTAGTAATCAGGTTTTTCCAGTCTGTAAAAAAGTTTGTCAATCACTGTATTCATTAACATTCATTAACAGTGAATAACGATAATAAAATTTATTTTAATAGTTAAAAATGCTGAATTTTCAATCTGCTAATCAAAAAAATATTGAATCAGCAAATTGAAATTATCGCAGGCAAGATTTGCAGTTACAACCCCCAAGGCTTGTAATAAGCCTAATCCGGGCCAAACTCAGACTGTAAATTCAAAAGTTCTTGCCTGATTTGATGCGATTGCGTAAATTTGTCTAAACTCAGGGAATTTTCCGGCTGAGCGGCTGATGATCTCGAACATTGGGCGAATGTATTGTAAAAAGTGCTTTTTATCTCTTACAGCGGATTGATAAGAAAAAGTCCCTATTGCCTTAATACACCGCTGAATAGCCTGGAGCTCGAACTCCTCTGCAAAGTCCCGGAACTTCAAATCATCAAGGTCGGATAAACTTCTGGCTTTCAGGAATTTCTCTATGCAATGGTTGACCCAGTCTTCTTGCGGGACCTCATGCACGCGATCTAGCAGCAAGGAGACAAGGTCGTATGAGGCCGGCCCGATCCTTGCATCCTGATGATCAATGACTCTTAATTGTCCGCGTTGATCAATCATGAGGTTTGCCGGATGAAAGTCCCGATGGCACAAAACCCTACCCGCAGCTTCAAGTTTTTCGGCAAGCAGGGAAAATTCCGAATCCAGACCTTCTTCAACTTCCGGATCAAGCCTGGTTTCCAGCAAAGTTTCAAAGAAATGTGTTTTGAAAAAATCGAGCTCCCATTTCAGCTTTTCTTTATCGAACCGCAATTTACCAGCTATCGAATCCGTATTGTATGCAATATACGTCGCTGACTGAATTTTTGCTATCAGACTAATGGCCGAGTCAAGGAAATTTTCTGCATCTTTTGTGGCTAATGACGTTATTTCATTACGAAGTATCCTATTTCCCAAATCTTCCTGGATTGTGATCAGCTCTGATTCATCGTAATCATACAACTCTGCCACAGGAATTCCGGCATTGCGAAAAAGCCGAGTAACATCAAGATAGTTCAAGAAATCATTTTTTGCCCCTTCAGGATAAACACAGGCTATTGCAGTTCTTTTATGCCACTCGATTCTGAAGTATTCACGGGTAGAGGCATCCGGATTGAGCCTTTGAATCAGGCTTTCGATGCCGCGCATGGCGAGATATTTTTTTAAACGATTCTCGAAAGTTGTCATCTAGTAATGCCAGAGGCCGGCCATTTGAAATCCAGTGTCAAAGGTAAAAAAATCAGAATAAATTTGAGACAAAATTAAATAAATTAAACCGTAACGTTTTTAATACCTAAAGCGGCACAACATAAAGATCGCCTTCGAAGCGGCCGCATTGAGCTTTTTCAGGATGTTCGCCTGATCGCCGGACCATCTCGGCATTGACTAAAGCGCAATCCCTGAAAACAGCATTTTCTTTAATCGAAACACCATCGGCAACTATAGTCCGCTCTAGCAAAGCGTTTTTATTGATTTCTACATTGTCCCAGATTACACTGCTGGTAACCCGGGCAAGAGGATCTATCCTGCAGCCCGTGCCTATATGAACCTTTTGCGGCTGCAATAATGAAAGGCTGATGTCAAGATATCGCCTCAAAGTAGATAATTCAAACCAAGCGGCATTACTGATGTAAGCCCCAATGTGCGCCCCATTTTCAAGTGCAGGCAGATAAAAGGCAGGAACAATATCAGAATAGATGCCTTTCGGAATATAGTCGAAGACTTTTGGCTCAAGTATCTGAATTCCTGTGTACATTAAAGGAATGTTTGTATGATCAGAAGGATCCGGATTACTTCCGAATCCAAGCAGCCTTCCATTTTCTGCAAAAACTTCAGTAAATTTCTCTCTTGTTGCGTTTGGCCGTAGGACCATTGTAGCGATAGCACCGGATTTTTTGTGAAATTCCAAAACCTCGGTCAAGTCAATTTCCGTAATGATTTTGCCGTTAATAACAAGGAAAGCTTCATCTCCAAGCAATTCTCTGGCATGATCAAGAGCACCGGAGGTCCCTAAAATATTCGGTTTTTCGATTGAATAGGATATTTTGACACCAAATTCACTGCCGTCGCCCAAAGCCTTTATGACTGACTCTGGCTGATGATGGAGGTTGACTATAACATCCTTGAATCCATGCCGTGCCAGATACTCCGCCACATAGCCCACCAACGGACGGCCAAGAAAGGGAATTGCTGGCTTTGTCCTGTCAATAGTCAGTGGGTAAAGCCTGGTGCCAAAGCCGGCAGCGAGAATCATTGCCTTCATAAAAAGAAAACGGATAGCCTAATTCAGGCTAAGGCATACTTTATGATAGATGAACAAAAAGTAAAAGTGTATAACAAGCGGATTTGTAAGGATTAGATAGTTTAGGCATCATTATTCGAGGTGTGCTTTTTTTTCTGAAGCGATCGGGTTTGATAGCTTTTATTTTTTATTTAAACTTTGAGAGATTTATCGAGGACTCAGGAATACCGCTTTTTCAAAGACGAGGCGGGTGCATGGAAATAGTTTGCCGGCGGGGGAATCGAATCAAGGAAAATGAGCGAAAACAACGATAAAAACAACCGCAGGGAAATTTTTGGCTGGATGATGTATGATTGGGCCAACTCTGCCTTCTATACTTCCGTTATCAGCGTTCTTATCGGCCCCTATCTTACCGCGCTTGCCCAGGCTGACGTTGGCAGAGGCGGGGTGATTTTTAGACTGGGCAATCAGGCTCTCGTGACTGCCGATAATTTATTTACTACGACGCTTGGCATCTCTATTTTTCTGCAGGTTTTTCTACTGCCAATTCTCGGAGCAATCGCTGATTACACTGACCTTAAGAAAAAAATGATGGCCGCGTTTTGCTATCTGGGTGTAGTAGCAGGCTCTATATTGTTTTTTATCAAGGGTGATTCATATTTGTGGGGATGCTTTCTCCTGCTAATTGCAAATATCTCATTTGCGGCAGCAAATGTTTTTTACAATGCTTTTCTGATTGATATTACGACTGAGGATAAGCGAGACAGAGTTTCAAGCTATGGCTACGCATTCGGGTATGTTGGCGGTATTGTAATGCTGGCCATCAATATTCTGATGGTCAACTACGCCGATAAAATAGGGATGACTACAAGCCTTGCAGTACGCCTCTCTATGCTAATGGCGTCTATCTGGTGGGGAATTTTTTCAGTGATTACATTCAGGTTGGTCAGATCACGTCAGCCAATCGAAAATCAGAACGTAAAAAAACGTGATTTGGTGAAAATCGGCTTTAGGGAATTGATTCAAACATTGAGGGAATTAGCTGGCCTGAAATACACACTTCTTTTTTTAATCGCCTATCTTTTTTACAACGATGGAATCCAGACGGTTATTTTGAATTCCTCGGTCTTTTTATCCCAGGAGCTGTTCGTTTCTAAAGGCTTCGAAACTGATCAAACCTTTCTATTGATGATATTTGCAATTGCCCAAATAGCGGCTTTAATAGGGGCCCTGGGTTTTGAGAGAATCTCCAGGGTTCTCGGATCAAAGCAAACGATAATGTTGAGCCTGTTAATCTGGTGCGGGATCGTTATTTACGCCTACCTTTTTCTAGAAACGAAAGCGCAGGCAGTAGGACTGGGAATTTTTATCGGCCTGGTTTTGGGAAGCGCTCAGGCGCTCTCCAGGTCGCTGTATTCTCAAATGGTACCCAAACAACGCGAATCGGCATTTTTCGGTCTTTATGAAATTTCTGAAAAGGGCACTTCCTGGATAGGGAATCTGGTTTTTGCTCTGGTTGTAGCTGCGACCGGTTCATACAGGCAGGCCATTTTGGCTCTAATTGTCTTTTTCGTTATCGGAAGCATTATTTTGGCTTTGTGCAATACGAAAAAGGCAATTCATGAGGCAGGTAACCTAACCCCTTCAGAAGCCGAAAATTGGCGCACAGCAAAAATCGCTTTATAATATTTCTTAATATTTTAATAAAAAAATGTTTTAAATTAGATAAGTAATCGTAAATGGCAGGCATTATTTGACACTCATTTGCAGAAAACCGGAATACTGTTAGTTTTTTATAGCCTCTTTTTAATAAACTGAATAGCCTTTGGCATACTTTTGAATTACTAACAAATGATTTATTAGCAAAAGATGTATTAAAGAAAAAATGGAGAGTTTTGTCAGATGGAGCCGAGCGGAAAAATTGTTACGATCTTTGGTGGGTCCAGGTGCAACGCCGATTCAGAGGAATATAAAGAGGCCAGAAAACTCGGTCGGTTGCTTGCAGAGGCCGGTTTTACCATTTGTACCGGTGGTTATCTCGGGGTGATGGAGGCAGCTTCCAGAGGAGCACGGGAAGCCGGCGGAAGGGTTCTTGGGATTGTAATGAACCAGTTCAAGTTTGAGCCAAACAGG
>DATLZX010000198.1:0-3470 GCA_035573795.1 Pyrinomonadaceae bacterium
TTTGTTTTTATTGGTGTAACTACAAACTCAATCTCAAAATTTTGAAAACCAGTTATAACCTCTCCACAATCACTAACAGAATTTGCATAAACTCAAAGAATGTCCCCGCTGTTCCCTCGTATGCTCTTCAAGGTCGAGGAAGCCCCTCTAACAAGCATAATATCCATAGTATGACCGGCGTCAGTCAATATTGATCCATAAACAAAATGATCAATTGAATACGAATTTTTATAGATTTTAATGGCAAAAATCGCGTTATAATTGCGTCAAAACCCAATGGTCGTAATCTCACAAATCAAGGGAAATTTTGACGATGATAAGGTACGGCGGCGGTGTTTGATCAAACTGATATAGGTCGGGTTCAGTTGCCGGTCGTTTCGTTAAACTGGACGGTTTAATTCTTTTTTTACATTTCAAGCTAACTTTCGCTTGCAACACTAAACGAAAACTTGTTTCTTTTTTTGGGGACTGCAAATCGCAGAGACAAAAGAGTTAATCAGGAGGCATAAATATGAAGCAAATCGAAAATTACCTGTACAAAAGTATTAATCTGGCTTTGATAGTCTCCATTGTTTTTGCATTTTTCGGCTCTTTTGTAACTCTCAAAACCGTTGCTAGCGGCGATTTGATACCGACTGATGATTTGAAAGGCGGCGCAAGCGTTTTTGTCTTCCGGGGTTCAAAAAAGGCACCGCAGGCAAGAGGCGGATTTGCTTCTGCTAAGGCTTCTGGCAGCTCCGCGAAATCCGGCTTTCGCAGTAACTTGCAGTCCAGCCGGAAACGACGCGAGGAGGCTATGCGCAAACGTGCTGCCGACTTGGCAAAAGCGAAAGCTCGGGAACGAAACGCAAAGCTTCGTTTATCAAATACTTTGACTATAACGGCCAATACACAGATGGAACGTGGGCAGCTTGCCGGGGCGATTTCTAATTATCGCGAAGCACTGAAGCTTAACCCGAAAAACACCGCCGCTTCTGAAGGGCTTAGCGAGGCATTAACTGTTCTTGGCATTGATACAGCCGGTGAATCACTTAATCCTGTAGCGCTCACCTATCTGGATGAAGCCGTCAAGCTCGATCCAAACAATGCCGTTGCTTTGGCAAAAATCGGCGAAATACAAGACTCTCTGGGAAAGAGCGATCTGGCCATTTCAAACTATGAAAAAGCTTTGTCTGCTGACCCGACAATGACATTTATCTATCAGCCGCTCGGCTTGGCATATTTCGACAATGGGAAACTTGAAAAGGCTGCCGAATATCTTGAAAAAGCCCGCACAAGCGGTGCTTTGAACGACGATGCGAAGTATGCAATGGCCTCGATTATGGCTGCTCAGGGTAAAGTGGATCAGGCCATTTCATTTTTTGACGAGATAATCAAATCAAATCCTCAGGCTGCCGAGCCACATTACAGAAAAGGCAAAGCACTTATTCTTGCCAATAACGAGGTTGCTGCAAATGCTGAATTCAGAGAGGCCGTCCGTCTGGATCAGAATTATGCCCCGGCCTGGTTCGAGCTTGGAGTCTCTGCGTACAATTCGGGCGATTATCAAGGTGCAATAGATGCTTATAAACGCGTAGTTGCAATCGAACCAAACAATTACAAGGCGCAGTTTTATTTAGCCGCGGCCTATCGGCAGATCGAAAACTACAGCGAGGCAAATGCCCATTACAAACTCGCTGAGCCCGGCTACAAAAATGACCCTAATCTATACAGTGAATGGGGTTTTTGCCTGGGCAAGACAAATGAATGGGATAAGTCTATAGCAAGGCTGAAAACAGCTGACGAGCTTGGCACCACCGCGATAGACAAGAATAATTCCGGTTGGGCTTACTATAACGCTTCAAGAGCGGATAAAGCTGCCAATCGCGAAAAGGAATCGAATGAAAAATTAACGCTTGCTAAGCAATCTCTGGAGTCGGCAACTCAGCAGGATCCAACGCTCGATGCGGCTTATCTGAACCTAGGCTCGACAAATAATGCTCTGGGAGATTATCAGGGCGCAATCACGGCATTGAATGCGGCACTTAATCTCAGGAGCGATTGGGTGATTGCCCTCAATCAACTCGGCCTGGCATACAGGGGAACAGGCGACTTGCAGCAGGCGCTTGCCATCTTTCAGAGGGTTTCAAACCTCGACGCAAATAATGTTTTTGGGCTTTACAGTATGGGCGAAGTCTATTTTCTGTTGGGGAATAAAAAAGAAGCCAAACGAGTTCAGGATAGATTGAAAAAAATCAATCCGACAATGGCAAGCCAATTGGATGACGTAATCAGCGGCAAAATTGTTATAGACTCAGCCAAACAAAAAATACAGAACAAGATTCCGAAAATTCCGAAAATTCCATTTTAGCCTTTGCGGTTTTTCTAATGCTTTCAGCCTTTCGGATTTTTATCAGTAGTTGAAATCCGGTGAGCAAGAGCCTTTCAAGTAAGTAAAATAATCAGATTAGAGGACATCTGCTGATTTGAATTCATTCAGGCTTGTTTGCCTGTTTTTAGTTGATTTGCCCCAATATTTCAGTACTTTGGAGCCAAAATACGGCAAGTACGCAAAAAACCTCAGAGCGCGGTTCTAAAATGCCGCGCTTTTTTCGTATAATCGGAAATTTCGAATGCCGAAACGAAACGATATCAACAAAATTCTTGTCATTGGTTCAGGGCCGATAGTTATCGGCCAGGCGTGCGAATTCGATTATTCCGGAACTCAAGCCTGCCGTGCTCTTAAATCCGAAGGTTACGAGGTAGTCCTGATCAACTCGAATCCCGCTACCATAATGACGGATCCTGAGATTGCTGACCGCACCTACATCGAACCCTTAACACTGGAATATGCGGTTGCTGTTATCGAACAGGAACTGCCGGATGCACTGTTGCCTACCGTAGGCGGACAAACCGGTTTGAACCTGGCCGTTGAGCTTTACGAAAAAGGCGTTCTTGAAAAGTATGGGATCAAGCTAATCGGAGCCAATATTGATGCTATACGGATTGGCGAGGACCGCGAACTGTTCAAGGCAGCAATGGAAGAGGCCGGTATTCCAACGCCAAAGGGCGGTTTTGCCCATACCTGGGATCAGGCAAAGGCTATTGTCGAAAAAATTGGCTACCCAGCAATTATCAGGCCGTCATTTACACTGGGAGGCTCCGGCGGCGGCACTGCATATAATCCCGAAGAGTTCGAGGAAATCGCCAAAGCAGGGCTGGCAGCTTCTCCCGTATCCCAAATACTTATCGAAGAATCTATCCTAGGCTGGAAGGAATTCGAGCTCGAGGTAATGCGGGACCTCAAAGATAACGTAGTTATAATCTGCTCGATCGAGAATTTCGACCCGATGGGTGTTCATACCGGTGATTCGATAACGGTTGCACCAGCACAGACACTGACCGATGTTGAGTATCAGCAGCTTCGCGATATGGCGATCCGCTGTATCCGAAAGGTCGGAGTCGAAACCGGTGGCTCGAATATTCAGTTT
>DATLZX010000199.1:0-2592 GCA_035573795.1 Pyrinomonadaceae bacterium
CAGTAATGTTCAAACCATTGAAATGAAGTTCAACGTTAAAGGCGCATAATAAGCGGATCATTATGCATCATAAGTTCCGAATTAAATGTTAATGATGCATTAAATGCATGAATATTGAAATAATATTAAACGAATAAGAAATGATAGAGTTGGTTCTAGCCGGATTTCGTGCCCGTCCATTCCGTACAGCACTTTCGATTTTGGGAGTTGCGCTCGGGGTAGTGCTTATCGTGCTTTTTACAGGCTTATCCAAAGGAATGGTCAACGATATGGCAAAGCGTGCAAATAATTGGAAGGCTGAAATCGTTTTTACAAGGCCGGGAGCAATGGAGTTGACAAGTTCTCATGCGCCCGTCAGTACTGCCTATGCCGAAAGATTGATGCAAATCGAGGGCGTCGAGACCGCTCTTCCGGTTTATCGTTACATCATGCCTGATTCCAGCGGGCGTTGGGGCATCAGACAGATTGATGGAGTTGACTGGGAGCCGTTTGCCAAAATGAATCAAATAAACCTTGTTGCCGGCAGGCCACCTCAGACCAACGATGAAGTAGTAGTTGATGAAAGGCAATTCAGGGATGACAAAATGTCACTGGAGGGCGAAGTTACTCTCTTTGGCGGTAATAAATACAAAGTAGTCGGTGTCTTTGCTCCTCCTTCCGGTTCGCGAATCAAGATGCAACTGGCAGCAATGCAGCAGGCAACCGGCGCCCCTGGCAAATGTACCTATATCTTAGTCAAAATCAAAGAAGGACAAAATGCGGAGCAAGTAGCGTCTAGAATCAATGCGGAATTGCCCGGCAATAAGGTCGATTTGACCAGTGAGCTGATTGCAGATGCACAGGATCGCGTTCCTGGACTGAAGCTTTTTCTTAGGGTTTTGGTCGGCTTGGGGGCCTTTGTCAGTACGATTTTCGTACTTCTTTCGATGTATACCACGATTACAGAAAGAAGGCGGGAAATCGGAATCCTGAAATCTCTTGGAGCTTCAAAATTGTACATCGTTTCTGCTGTAGAAGGCGAAGCGCTTGCTATTTCGATATTTGGCATTTTATTCGGCCTGCTGCTTTCCGCAATTGGTGCTTTGATAATTACCGATTACTTTGAACTGGCTTTTGAATACAGCGCAGGCTGGATCTTGATTGCTTCGGTGATTGCGATTCTGGGCAGCCTTTTGGGCGCACTTTATCCTGCCTGGCGAGCTTCCAAAATTGATCCGGTAGAGGTTATGGCAAATGAGTAGTACTGCCGCTGCAAGGCAAAATTCACTGGACGACGCATTGATATCCGAATCAATCAAGTCCAAAAAAGGCTTTTTGCAATTTGCATTTTCTAAATGGTTTGATGCATTCGTCTATAACCAGATATGGGAAGACCCGGAAGTTGACATCGAGGCTCTCGAAATAAACGAAAACTCCCGAATTCTTACAATCTCCTCCGGTGGCTGCAATGCTTTGAATTATCTGGTTTGCAAGCCTCAGCACATCACTGCAGTAGATTTAAACAGGTATCATATCTACCTTCTCAGAACCAAAATCGCTGCTATCAAAAGCTTGCCTGGATATGGTGAGTTTTTCGAGCTTTTCGGCAATGGCGGATCAGTCAATAGCGAAAGCGTTTATTTCCGATGGATCAGGCCCGACCTTGACAGGGAAACTAGACGTTTTTGGGAATCCAATAGCCTGCCTGAATGGCTGGTGCTAGGCAACAGGATTGCGTACTTTCGGCAAGGAGGGCTTTACAAACATTCCAGAAATGGGTATTTTCTGCGTTTTTTTCTTGCATTTGCACATCTTATCGGATGCAGGCCGGAAAAGCTGCTTAAGGCTAAAACACCGGATGAACAAAGTGAGGTATTTAAGTCTGAAATCGAACCTTTTTTCGATAATTTCATTATCCGTCAGCTTGCTAAATTACCTTTGACGCTTTTCGGACTCGGAATTCCTCCACAACAATTTCAGGAGTTGCTTGCTGAAAACGAGACGAATTTGATTGAAACCTACCGGGAACGCGTAAGACGCCTTGCCTGCGATTTTCCAATTTCTACTAATTATTTTGCCTGGCAGGCTTTTGGCCTTCGATACAACACTGAAAGCCAGGCGGCGCTGCCCAGCTATTTGAGAGAGGAAAATTTCGTCCTGCTGAAAACTCAGATAAATAAAATCGAAACCGAAATCTGTTCTATTACTGACATTATCGAAAAAAGCGGCAAGGGGGCTTTTAATCGCTTTGTTTTTCTTGATGCTCAGGATTGGATGTCAAAAGAGCAATTAGAGAGGCTTTGGAACGCAATTGCCACGAATGGCGAGAAAGGCTCGAAAATAATTTTCAGGACTGCCGGAATGTCTTCACCCATTGAACGACAGCTTTCAGAAAAAATCAGAAGCAAATTCAATTACAAAGAACAGTTATCTAAAGTATTAGCAAAAAAAGACAGGGCTTCAATTTATGGTGGTTTTCATCTTTACGAGCTGAAGTAAATTGAATGGATTTACTGCATTGAATTTCACTTTTAAGTCTCATTGTAGCTCTGTAAATGAAACTTTTGCTGTCAAGAAAAATCAATCGGCAAAGGCTGATTGAAGGTAAAAAAA
>DATLZX010000200.1:0-4574 GCA_035573795.1 Pyrinomonadaceae bacterium
GAAGTGTAAACTATTGGTTTTGCTGTTCTTACGTGTTCTTCGCCAAGCTGTTTGATTATCTCAGTTCCGCTGGCTGGGATATTGCCCAAAATGCCAGGCAGCTTTGCCTCAGTAATGAATTTTTCGATTATGTAATCAGGAAAACCATTAGGATAAACCGGAAAAGGATCTTTAAGAATAATTCCGGCCATCTCCCAATGCCCGGTGGTTGTATCTTTACCGTTTGAAGCAAGTGCGCATTTTCCATATGAGCCGATAAGTGCCGTTTCTTCTATATCAACATGGGGAAGTTTACGAATTTTTCCCAAGCCCAGTCTTGCAAGATTTTCTAGCCTTGCAGGATGCTTTTCTAATGTATGACCTAAAGTATCGGCCCCGCTATCGCCCCACTCGGCGGCATCCGGCATCTCACCAATCCCGACCGAGTCTAAAACTATCAAACAAACCCTGTTAAAAGCTCGCAACATAAGCATCTGGACAAAAGCAAAATTAAATGGTCAACCCAAAAACAAAGCAAAATTAGTAAATTATTATCGCATTTGCTTTTGGATAAATAGATTATGCATTAAATAGGTCAAAAGCTGAATTTACCATAGGCAGGTCAGAATAAAAGCGAGGTTTTGAGCTTTGCCGAGGATGAAAGTTTGGGATAAAAGAAGGGATTGATGATTGAAAGATTTACAGTGACAGCACGCTTCCCAGCCGCGGGCGATTTCCTCGATGTCGGATTGATGACTGAAAGTATTACAATGACAGCCCCGCTGGTTTTGCCAATGTTGTGTTACATTAAAAAATGTTTTTGCGATTGGCGAGCTCCGTAAGGCTTACGCAAAGCGTTAGCTTGCCCGAGACTTTTTTTATTTTATTAGTAATTTTGCTCCGATCCAGTAGTAGATGCAGTAGTAAATGATGAGGGTTTGAAAACCTGCCCGGGATTGCTTTTTATTGTGATTTTGGTGCACTGTATCATGCGATACGCTTCCCTGTCGCCCTCGCTTCCTGTTTTTTATTGTGATTTAGGTGCAATATAACCCTCTCGAGCACGAATTATTGCCCCAGCAGGCAAATTTCTACCCTTGACGGTTATCTTCCTGTAGCTTCCATCTTGTGCAGTGTTGTTCGAGTAATATCCGATTGCGTATCGAGAGCCAATTTCCTGTGCAATTTGGCCGAAGGCGCGCAGGACTTCCGAATCAGTTCCGGCCTCAAAAACCTTTCCACCACTTGCCGCTGCCAGCCGCTCCATTTCGTTATCGGCAATTTCATATAGCCTTTTGCTTATCTCCAGCCTCTCGAAATCGCCAAGCTGGCAAAAATTTGTCTTTCTTTCGATCCTTGAACCCTTTCCAAAAGAATCATAGAAACGCTTGAGCTGCGAGTCTGAAAAATGTTTGGCAACTGTGCAGTCTCCCAAGAGGTTTTCTTCGAAATAGTCTCTTGAATCTATCCTTAAAAAATAGACGCTCAACCCGGCCCGAAGGATTTGCTCCGACGCAAGGTCGAAATCGCTCTTACTTGTTGAATCAACCCCGTCAGTCATTGCAACCAATGCTCTTCGACCCTTGAACTGTCTTTCTGCCGGTTTATTGAAAACCTCTTCGGTAACTTTAAGAAGGCTGTCGTAGTAAGGCGTTCCGTAACTTGTAGTAAGCCGCTCCAGAGCCTGATAAAGCGCTGACCTGTCTGAGGTAAGCGGCGATAGGATTATTGAAAATGTATCGGAGCTCCTGCCCGTATTGGAAGCAGAAAAAGCGATAAGCGCTACTTTGTCTCCCGCTCTCAGCCGGTCAATAAACTCTTTTGCTGCCCGCCGAATTTTAGAAAGCTCCGCAAATGTTGAGCCTGAGGTATCCAAAAGCAGGACAACTTCGAAGGGTTCGCTGGTTGTTGAAAAATTAGCGATTTCCTGCTGCTTTCCGTCTTCGAAAAGTAAGAAATTCTCTTTTTTAAGGCCGGTTAATGGCCGGCCGTCCTTTGTAGTTACTATTAAAGGCACTTCTACCAAGGCAGTGTCGATACGGATTTCTTTCTCATCTGTAACGTCCTGAGAATAGACGCCGGCAGCAAAATTAAGGGCAACCAGGATAGTCAATGCACGTATAAAAAAAGCAAAATTTAGCGGCAAAGGAAATCTGCTTTTATTAAGCTCAGTAGAAAAAAGTTTCAGCCTTAGAATAGATGCTTTGAACATTTTTGATATTCTCCTGACCTTAGGATTCTATCCTGACCTTCCAATATTACTTTGCTTTAACAGAAACCTCACGCAGGCATCAACCCGGCTTTCAGTCGCCCGGCTTCCAATTTAGCTTAGCATTAATAAAAACTTTAGCTCAGCATTAATAAAAACCCATGCTTTTATAAATAGCACTTTTCAAGGAGATGGCCGGATAAATTAGAAGCAATTGCAGGTTTAATAAGCTGCTCAAGATTTTTAAAAAATTTTCTGATGCCTCTTCAATTTTATTTCTCGCTCATGTTTTTTGCCTTTATTTTTTGTGGCCGATATTTTTTATTCCTCTTATTTAGTGGTCTGGTTAGCTGGAAGTGTTAAAAGTGTTTCAACAAAAATTTTTAACAAAAAAAGGGCGCCGCACTATTTTTACAGGGCGGCGCCGATCACAAATTTCTTTTCGAACAACTATACTCGAATGATAAAAAGAATCTTTTTTATGCTTAGTGCACGCGGTTGATTCCCTTCAAGCCAAGGCAAGCCCAGGCAGGAAAGCACTGCCTCAGATCAAGCCTGATTCAGCTGCTTTTTTTTATCAGTTCAGATATTTCCTCAGAAAATCTGAAAGTGCCTCTTTTGAGACAAGGCCAACTATTCTTTCTTCTTCTTTTCCTTCCTTGAAAAGTATCAATGTCGGAATTCCCCTTACACCATACTTATCCGCTGTAGCCGGGTTATCATCAACGTTTAATTTGTAGAAATTTACTTGTCCATTCAATTCTTCTGCGACAGATTCAAGCCTTGGCGTTAACTGTCGGCATGGGGCGCACCACTCTGCCCAAAAATCAACCAAAGTAACCTTTTCAGAACCTAAAACTTCAGTATCGAAATTTGCATCAGTTGTCTCTCTGATAAATTCACTCATTTTCAAGTTTTTCTCCTAATTTATTATGGCAATACAAAAAGCGGCTTTGCTTAAAATGAAAAAAGTATTTTTTCGAATGATCCTTTAAGCTGAACGCATTTAATCAATGCTCGATAATGCTGTTTAGCCGGTTTCAGTATGGCCACAATTTTAATTTCCAACCTTGAGGTATATTGTAACAGTTAAAGTTACATTTTTCAATCCATAAACTTGTCTATCATTCCCGGCAAATTATTTCTTGCGCCTTTGGATTAGTCAATCTTTATAGCCACTTTGCCAAAATGATTTCCGGACGAGAGATATTCCAAGGCGTTTACAGCATCATTAAACCCAAAAACCCTGTCAATAACAGGCCTTAACTCGTTTAGAGCGAAAGCCTTGTTCATTTGTTCAAACATCGCTTTAGAGCCAACAAAAATTCCCTGCAGCCTGACAGCTTTCATAAAGGCCGGCGTCAGATCAAATCCGCCAGAACCTGCAACAACGCCAATCACCGCAATGTGGCCACCGAACCTGACACTTTTCAGGCTTTTTTCGATCGTACCGGCACCACCGACCTCTACAATATGATCAACGCCTTGGCCATTGGTCAATTCCCTGACAATTTTGTCCCAATCAGGATTTTGCTTGTAATCAATTACCGCATCGGCGCCGAGTGTTTTGAGCCTTTCTGCCTTTTCATTTCTGCTGGTTGTGGCAATCACTCTTGCTGAGTGGAGTTTTGCAATCTGAAGCGCAAAAACGGAAACCCCGCCGGAGCCTAAAACCAAAACAGTATCGCCAGCTTTTATACCTCCGGAAACAACTAAAGCATGCCATGCCGTAACCGCGGCACAAGGCAGAGTTGCCGCCTCTTCATAACTGAGATAATCAGGTATCTTTACAACCGATTTCTCGTTGAAATTTCTGTACTGGCATAGTACGCCATTCCAGTCTGAGCCTGAGCCCAATGAACTTCTGCGCTTTTTTTCATCAAGCGGACCATCGAGCCACTCCTGGACAAAAATCGGCATCACCCGATCGCCGATTTTGAAGTCGCTAACTTCTTTACCAACCTCGACGACCTCTCCTGCACCGTCAGAAAGCGGAATTGCCGGCAGTCTCATCCTGGGATTGTATTTTCCGGAAACTATCAACAAATCCCTGTAATTTAGAGAAGCCGCACGGAGCCTGACTTTGACCTCATTGCTGCCGGTTTCAGCCTCTTCCATCTCGGTCAATTTCAGGTTTTCGAGGCCAAAACTATTAAAAACAAAAGACTTCATAATTTAAATCCCGCGGGCAGCTTTTGAAAATTCTCGTGTTTCAGAATGGAGGATCCTAACACAAGCAAAAATCGCCGCTCCGCGGGAAGCCTTTTCAACTATTAAGGCCGACGCCTAAATCTAGCTTAATCACCACATCGTCCCGAATCAAGTCATCAGCTTTTCCGGGGTAAATCATACCGAATTCTTTTCGGTTTATGGAAAATTCCGCCTC
>DATLZX010000201.1:0-2552 GCA_035573795.1 Pyrinomonadaceae bacterium
GAACAGGCAGAGGCCAATCAGCAATGGAACCTTGCGGTAGGTTACTACACTGAGGCAATAAAAATTCGCCCCGATTCTGCTGATCCATACTTTAAGCGAGGGATAATCTATGTAAATTATCTTAAAAATTACAAGGCTGCGGTGGCAGATTTTACGAAATCCTACGAGCTGAATCCCTCAAATATGCTTGCCCTCTATAATAGGGCAGCAGCTAATCTGCAGCTTTATGAATTCAAAAAAACTATAAAGGATTTGGACACTTTCATTGCATCGAACCCGGACATGGCAGAAGCTTTCCTGAATAGAGGGATTGCTCTGATGAATTTAAACAAAGATTTAGTTGACCGGGCAATCGAAGACTTCAACAAAGGGATGCTTTTGAAGCCGGCAATGCCAAACCTTTATCGGGCAAGAGCCGCAGCCTATCAGCTTAAAGGCTTGAAAGAATTGGCAAGAGCAGATGAGCTTCGAGCAGCCCAGCTCGAAAGAGGGCAATAAGTCGGATTCAAGGGTTTTTCTATTATTTAATTGGGTGCTTATTTTTTATTTAGTGCTTATCGGGAATTTTTTCCAATAGGTACTAATTCCAACATTATGCAGGCTGATGGCCTGCTTTTTTATTTACAAGTTTTTTTACTGAATGTCTTGTTTTGGTTTGGAAGGTAGAATGTGAGAATATATGTTTCATTCGCAGGATTGTTTCTTTCTCTAAATTAAAGACAAGTTGTAGCAGATGTCTCAGAAAATCAGAAACTTGAATGAGCTGATTTCCGCCCTTGAGTATTTCGCAGAGCTCGGGGTTGATTCGGCCGAAATCAATGTATCAGAGTTAGCCAAGGTTTTTTCTGATTTGAATGCCTCTGACGGTAAACCAAAGCCTGCTATCAAAAGTCAGAATCCCGGCTTTGCTGATTCCGTCTTTGCAGATATAAATCCTCAGAGCCATGTATCGGGAAATCATGGGCGGGTTGTCTCTGTAACTAATTTTTTATTAGCTAAAGAGTCCATAGAAATTTCTGACTTAAAAAATGCCGCAGATTCGGAAATATCTAATGCAAAGCAGCCTGATGCATCCGCTGTACCCGATGCTGCGCTTCGGGCCGACGACCTGAAATTCCCTGTAAACGAAAAAAAGACGAGGCGTGGTATCAGAATAGAGGATTTGCCCAAATTAAAGGGGCGAATAAAAGACAGAAAAACATCATTGCAAGAGTCTCTTCAATCTCTGCATTCGAAAACTTCGGAGGAAACAGGTTTGTTCAAAAAAGAAACGCTTCTTTCGGCCGAACCGGCAGCTTCAAATAATCTCTTCTTGTCAGTCAATGACGATGATTCAATAGAAAAAGTCAGGGAAGATATCGGGGACTGCACTCGCTGCAAGCTCCACTCACTTGGCCGAAAGCAGATTGTTCATACAACAGGAAATTTCCGGGCAGAATTGATGTTCATTGGCGAAGCACCCGGAGCCGATGAAGATGAGCAGGGATTTCCCTTTGTTGGCAGGGCCGGCCAGCTTTTGACAAAAATAATCGAAAGCATCGGGCTTAAAAGAGAAGAGGTGTGCATAGGCAATATCAATCGTTGCCGTCCGCCAGGAAATCGTGCCCCGGAACCGGACGAAGCAGCCGCTTGCAGGCCGTTTATCCTTAGGGAAATTGCAATAGTCAAGCCAAAAGTAATTGTCGTCTTAGGTACGCATGCCGCACATAACCTGCTCGGAGTAAAGACTCCCATTTCCAAACTCAGGGGACATTTTCATGATCTGGGCGGCGTTTCCGTAATGCCGACTTTTCACCCGGCCTATCTTTTACGTGATCCAAATAAAAAACGTGAAGTCTGGGAGGATATGAAAATGGTCAGGGATTATTTGAGAAAAAATAATCCAAAATGACTTTTGCCACTTTTGATTTTCTGTCAGTCAATCCGAACTTAGAATACGCCTTTATTGGAATAAGTCTTTAATCAGGCTCGAGATTTTACTCTTGAGAAAGATTTTCCGAGAGCCGGCGTTCTCAATCAATCGTTTTGTATTTTTTTCTCTGTCCAGCTTTAATTTGAGTTAGAGCAGAGCGAAGGCTTTCAATCATTTGTTTAGTGTTTTTTCTCCTTTTTGCACTATTGCCTCGAAAAAATTCATTCACAAAACCCCAAAAAAAACGCTTGAATTTTCGTTTGACAACTGCTAATCAGGAGCTCTAAATCCAAAAGCTAAAAGTTTACGAAACTTATATTTGCACTGTGATGTCTGGTTATAAGTGCGCCGATTATGCCGATAATTTGCAGTAGTCTGGCGTAAATTTTGGGCTTAAAGATAGTTTTTTGAAGAAATGGCGGGAAACTTCAGCCGTGTCGGGAGTTAGACGCAGCCTTAAAAAAAACTTGAAAAGTAAGAACAGAAAATCTCTTTTTTAAAAAAAAAAATAAAATGCAGGAAAACCATTACGAAATCGAGGACAAAACCACTGAGCCTGTATTTTTAAGGGAAGGTAAAGAGGCTTGCCGCAAAATAACCAAAAAGTACGGTACCAGTTTTTATTTTGCGACCAGGTTTT
>DATLZX010000202.1:0-4284 GCA_035573795.1 Pyrinomonadaceae bacterium
CAAGCTGCCGGCTTATTCCTTGCGATTCTGCCCGCCCAATAGTTCCACGCTTTTCCTGAAATTTATTATCTCCCAAAGCCCGAGCAGAATATTGACCACACCAAGGCCTGTTATCCCGCCTCGAAACCAGTTTGAGACTACAGCCTGCCTGATAAATTCCAGGCCTGTAAGGTCCGTAATCATCAGCAAAAGGTAATTTTCAGACCAGTTGCCAAACAGAATATCCCATGGGGCCAAAATCAGATACACCCCAACCAGAAAGCAGAGTGCAATAAACAAAATGACGGTAAGTTTTTCAACCATTCCGTCAAATTATATCTATCGCATCGTTTTTTTGTGTAGTTACCAAGGCGGGAAAGTTACTTATTTTGCAGGAAATAACCTTTACTGAGGCGAAAAAAACAGGAATTTTTACACTTGAACTTGTAAACTTCACAACCTGAGATTAGGCTGCCGTTAAATTATATTTTTTAATTCACTTAATTTAGGTTAACTCTTTTGACCTGGCCGGCGTGCTTTACAAAAAATAAACGCCTTGAATGTTACAAAGCGTTTTACCAGTATTGCATTACTTTATTGTATTGCATAATCAGTCCGGAGCTTTTCCTTGACATCCCGGTAATCTACATTTTCAGCATAAACCTGTTCGTAATATTTTACGGCAGTCTCGGGCTCTCCCGCTGCCTCGAACGCTGCCCCGAGTTCGTACCAGATCGCCTGCTTCTGCTCGCTAGCCAAACCTGGAGTTTCCAATGCCCTTTCGTACCACCGGGCCGCCAGCTTGGGCATTCCGTTTTGCACAAAGCACATTCCCAAAAGGCTCGCACATTGGAAAAATCTCATTGTCCCGTCATCAGGCCTTACCAGGGCAGCGGCATCTTGAAATTCGGCTATTGCCTGCTCTAGCAATCCCATCTCCTGATAAGCGACAGCGGTTTGATATCTTGTTTCGTAGTCTGCTTCGACCTCGGATATTGATTCTGCCTCTAAACCCAGTTCATTCCTGAATTCATCCAGATCGAAAATCCCTTTTTCGCCGTCTTTACTGCCTGCACTCTCTGCAGTTTCTGCAATGATTATCGGCGTTGAATCGCCTTTCTGTTTTTGGGCGATCAGGCTGCTTAAGTGATTGATTTCTTCAGCGTTTCCGAACTCTGCCCTCAGCTCATTAAGTGCCCTCTCGGCGATTTCGAAATAGCCGTTATCAACGTAAAACTTTATGCTTTCGATTTCATTTCGCAGTTTTTCAGCTGGGGTGGATCCGGTATTGCCGTTTGCAGCTGCTTTGCTTATCGAGTCTGCACTTAACGGCCGGGCTTCGCTAACAATCGCAAACCCGCCCTCAACAGAGCCCGTATAAACCCCATTATTTTCGCTAACACCATTGAATTGGGCGGCACTTACGGCACCTTGGCTTTCGGCAGCTATCTCGCCATCACTTACAGCTTCTGCAAATCCTGCACTAACTGTTGTAACTACTGAGGCCTCGCCCAATTCTGAAAGTCTTTGAGCATAACTGGTCTCAAACGGTACAAGTTTTATTAATTCTCTGAGGGCTGTCTTTTCATCCTCTTCGGAAGATTGCTTTCTTGCCGCTTCGGCAAGCCTCGTCAAGGAATCTTTCAGTGACGGAATGTCCCTTTGCCAGCTGAAAAGCCTGACTTCTAGCCTCAAAGCTTCCAGCAATGCCGGCTCGAGGTCAAGAATCTGCTTGATCAGCGTAGCAAATTCTACACCGCGTCCTGTTGCCAGCAGATGCTCGCTCGCCATTGCAAGCAATCTGGTTGCCGCTGCAGCGTCTTTTCTGGATATATGATGCCTGGCAATATCCAGAAATTTTATGTAGTTCGAAGGTTCTCTCTCAGAAAGTTTGATTGCAACCTTTTCTGCCTCAGCCTCTCTTTGAGTTATCAGGTAACTGTCTATCAACAAGTGCTGCAGATCACGGTTCAAGGGATGTATTGCAGCAGCTTTCTCTATCCTTTTTATCGCTTCGTCGCCGCGGCCAATATTTGCCGCAGCGTCTATGTACCCGGCCAATGCCCTTATGTTTTCAGGCAATAGTTCAAGTGCCCGCGAGTAAAGTTCAAAAGCACGGTTATACTCTCCGCGACGGACAAAACGGCCTGCCCCCTCGCAGAATGCCTCGGTAGCTTCATCTGCCCGCCCTTCCCTTATGTAGGCTTCGCCGATGGTTTGATAAACTTCCGTATTGTTTGCATCAAGAACGGCAATCTGCTTCCAGATAGCAAGCGCCTCAGTCATCCTGCCCTTTGACTGGTAATGCTCTGCCACGGTTATATACTGAGCTTTTGCCTCGGCCAAAGAGCCTTTCATTTTGTAAAGCTCCGCCAGACGTTCGGCAACCATCAATGAATTCGGCTGCAGACGCGAAATTTTGTTGTAAACCGCAATTGCCTTTTGTGCGAAACCCTGCTTGGAATAATGCTCTGCAACGGTTGTATAGCAGGCTATCGCCGCTTTGGTTTCAGAAACTTTTGAATAAAGATCCCCTAGCAGATTCAAGGTCCCAAAATCCTTAGGATCATTCTCTACTACCTGTTCATATTCTGTAATAGCCGCGCGCAGTTTGCCTTGTGCTAGGTAACGCTCGGCATTGCGCATCGCACGTGATTTATCGAAAGCCATTGAATCTTAGGAAGTTACCGACAGAAAACAGGTCGGATCGAACCGTTTTTGAAATTAAATAATGACAAGAAACAACAGGTGGGATATTCGGTCAACCTGCATTAGTAAACTACCACATTGATTGATTTAGTGTCAACGATTTTAAAAAATGTTTATAAATTTTTTACGCAAATTGAATGATTCTCTCCCATTTCCGGCCCAAAGCCAATTTTTGGCCGCGGATTAAGCTGGCCGGCGACTGATATTCATGCCTTTTTTTGAAAGTATCTGAAAGTTCGGTCTTTGTGGATCAGGGGCTTTTTGACTTTGTTAAATTGGCGGGCATGCGTGGCAGCTTGGCCTAAAGTATTGATAAAACTCGATTTGGATAAATTTTGAGCCTTTCACTTCTGGGAGCTTTTCCCCTGATTTGGCATTTTGGCGAGATTTTGCTTAAGTTTAGATAAGCAAATTTCTTTAAGCAAGGATAATGTCTGCAATCATACTTGCCGGCGGCCGCGGCACCAGATTACGGCCACTTACTGTTTATACACCTAAACCTATTGTCCCGATCGCAAACCGCCCTTTGGTTGAATATCAGATAGAAAACCTGGTCAGGGCAGGTTTCAGTGATATTTGCCTCTCTTTAAGTTATCAGCCAAACCGTATAGAAAGCCTAATTGGCGACGGCTCTCAAATCGGAGCCAATGTAACCTACATTACCGAGCCCTCGCCGCTTGGAACGGCCGGCGCATATCGCTTCGCTTCAAAAGACGATGGGCCGGCGCTGGTTTTGAACGGCGATATACTGACCAATATAGACCTGAGCCGGCTGGTTCGCCAACATAAAGAAACAAAAGCTTTGGTTACAATTGCCGCAGTCGAAGTCGAAGATGCCTCGAATTTTGGAGTCCTGAAGTTAGGCTCCGATGGTCAGGTCATAGAATTTGTCGAAAAACCGAAGGAAAAAGCACCACAGCCTAGTTTCATCAATGCCGGCATTTATCTGATTGAGCCTGCTCTTCGAAAATATATTCAGGAAAACTCGGCCTCGTCATTTGAATTGAATGTTTTTCCTACGATTCTCGAAGCCGGTGAGAAAGTCTTTGCTTTCAGGTCGCAGTCAGACTATTGGATAGATGTCGGAAACCCTTTGATGTATAAAAAAGCGAACCTAGACCTGATTGCAGGCTGCCTCAATTCTATTTTTCCTAAAAGCGGAAATGCACAGATTGCAACCAGAGCCTCTGTTGATCAAAAAAGTATTCTGGGCGACGGCTGCATCATCAAACCCGGTGCAGTCATTGAAAATTCAGTTTTAGGCCCCGGAGTACAGGTAGAGGAAAAGGCTGTAATTAAGAACAGCGTTATTTGGTCGCATACTCGAATCGCATCCGCAGCCGTAATTCATGATTCGATTGTTTGCAGCCGCGGATTTATCGGGAAAAGTGCCGAGCTCAGAAGCGGCTCTGTCATAGGAGATGGCTGCTCTGTTCCGGATTACTCAATAGTTTAAGCCGACGCTCGGTAACTAATGCTGCCGCCCAAGCTAAGTAACTTTCCGACACTTTTGGGATTATTAGATTGGGACTTTTAGATAAGGATGGTTTTTGTCATTCAACGAATAACATCAATAATTTAATTTTAATAATTGAT
>DATLZX010000203.1:0-3718 GCA_035573795.1 Pyrinomonadaceae bacterium
TCTTAAGCCGCCGGTCGGCAATCGCTGTATTTTCGAGGGAGATGATTTTATCGTGATGGTGGTCGGCGGGCCTAATTCACGCAAAGATTATCATTGGGACGAAGGCGAAGAGCTTTTTTATCAAATCAAGGGCGATATAAAAGTCCTTGTTCAGGATTCAGGAGCAGTCAAAGAAATCATAGTACATGAGGGCGAAGTTTTTCTTTTGCCCGCAAGGGTTCCGCATAATCCTGTCCGCGGTGCTGATACAATCGGTATAGTTATCGAGCGTAAGCGGAAGGAAGGCGAGCTTGACGGGTTACTCTGGTTTTGCGAAAACTGCAATGAAAAACTGTATGAAGAATATTTTCAGTTAGAGGATATCACTACACAGTTTCAGGGTGTTTTTAAGAGATTCTATGATTCAATAGAATTGCGAACGTGCAAGAAATGCGGCACAGTTATGCAGCCGCCCCAGGTTGCAGCCTGAAAACCTAGCCCGACAAATTACTTGTGCAATTACCTGCGTAAATTACTAGGGCAAATAACAAGCATTCATGGATAAATGCATGATTTTTTTCGTCCCGCAATGTTTCCAAAGAATAATTTGCTTTATTAGTTGATTCTTTTTTGCAATTCCAGATGCAGAAAATTGACGTCCATACTCATATCCTCCCTAGGGAAATTCCCAACTGGAAGGACAGTTTCGGCTATGGTGGTTTTATTACATTGGAGCACACTGGCTCAGGGTGTGCGAAAATGATGAAAGACGATGGCCAGCCATTTCGTGAAGTAGAAGAAAACTGTTGGAATCCCGAAAGAAGGCTCGAAGATATGGACCGCTTTGGCGTCGTCTGCCAGGTGCTCTCTACTGTGCCGGTGATGTTCAGCTATTGGGCAAAGCCGGAGCACGCATCGGAAATCACAAAATTTCTCAACGACCACATTGCAGAAATAGTGGCAAAATATCCCAGGCGGTTTATAGGGCTCGGTACGGTTCCGCTACAGGAGACAAATGCGGCGATCAAAGAGCTTGAAAGATGCAAAAGGATCGGGCTGCGTGGTGTAGAGATCGGGACAAACGTAAACCAGCTGAATTTGAGCGAGCCGCAATTTTTCGATTTCTTCAAGGCATGCGAATCACTCGGAATGGCGATATTCGTGCATCCGTGGGACATGATGGGAGCCGAGCACATGAAAAAATACTGGTTGCCGTGGCTGGTGGGAATGCCGGCAGAGGTCTCGCGGGCAATCTGTTCATTGATTTTTTCAGGAACACTGGAAAAATGTCCGGCATTGAAGATTTGTTTCGCTCATGGAGGAGGGGCATTTCCCGCAACTATCGGAAGAATCGAGCATGGCTTTAAAGTGCGTCCTGATCTATGCTCGATTGACAATCCATACAGCCCAAGAAAATACCTGAGCAGAATGTATTTCGATTCTCTCGTGCATGAGCCGGCCAAGCTGGATTACCTGGTAACTCTGGTTGGCGCAGATCAGGTAATGCTTGGGACGGATTATCCATTTCCGTTAGGCGAGCATATTCCCGGAGAGTTGATAGAATCTATGCCGTATGACGATGCTGTAAAGAGTATGCTGCTGTCTGGCTCGGCGCTGAATTGGCTGGGAATGGAAGAGCCGGTAATCGCATAAAATAATTGCAAAATTTATCAAACAAGTCTGACTAGAGAAACTCGGTAGAATTTTTGAAAATCCGGGAATCTCAGAAAAGTGCTCAACCAGAATTTCACCGGGTACATAATTTGAGATTATCACCTGTTTATTACGAAATGATAGATCCCTTTTTTTCCGAACGTACACATCAATTGGACGTCAACGATCAACTATCCGGCTTTCGCGAAAGATTTAAAATTCCTAAAACAGAAAGTGGCAAAGATGTTGTTTATTTTGCGGGCAATTCGCTTGGCCTTATGCCGGAAAAGGCTAGAGAATTTGTAACTCAGGAGTTGGAGGATTGGGCCAGGCTTGGCGTCGAGGGACATCTTACTGCCAGGCATCCTTGGCTTTCCTATCATGAGCAGCTCAGCTTGCCCATGGCAAAACTGATAGGTGCTAATGAGCTCGAAACCATTTTGATGAACTCATTGACTGTTAACCTTCACCTGATGCTCGTTTCATTTTACCGTCCAACCCAGAGTAGAAGAAAAATCCTAATTGAGCAGCCATGCTTTCCCTCAGACAGATACGCAGTTTTATCGCAATTAAGGTTTCACGGCTTTTCTTCAGAAGATCTGATCGAACTCAAGCCAAGAGAAAATGAAGAATGCCTCAGGACAGAGGACGTGCTTGCTGCCATCGAGCAAGCCGGCGACAGCCTTGCGCTTGTTATGCTAGGGGCAGTGAATTATTACACCGGCCAATTTTTTGAAATCGAGAAAATTACCAGAGCGGCACACGAAGTTGGTGCGATTGCCGGTTTTGACCTGGCGCATGCTGCCGGAAATGTGCCGATGCGACTGCATGATTGGGATGTGGACTTTGCCGTCTGGTGCGGTTACAAATACCTGAATGGCGGGCCAGGAGCAATTGCCGGAGCCTTCGTTCACGAGAAATTTGCTGAAAGATTTGACCTCGAGCGATTTGTCGGTTGGTGGGGACACGATAAATCCACAAGGTTTCAGATGCCGGCAGAGTTCAAGCCTTTGCGTGGGGCAGAAGGGTGGCAGGTTTCAAATCCGCCTATCCTGCAAATGGCCGCAATGCGTGCCTCGCTCGAGATTTTTGATGAGGCGGGCATCCATTGGCTCAGGCAGAAATCGCTCACACTTACTGCAATGCTCGAAGAAGGCATAAAATCTATCGGCGATAAGCGTTTGTCAATTATTACTCCATCGAATCCGGAAGAGCGCGGTTGCCAGCTTTCGATTAAAATCAGGGAAGGCGGAAAGAAAGTTTTCGAGCGAATGATAACTCATGGAGTGATTGTAGATTGGCGCGAGCCTGACGTTATAAGGGCAGCTCCTGTTCCGCTTTACAATACTTTCAATGATGTTTACCGCTTTGTTGATCAGCTTGAAAAAGCATTAGCTGAGGCCAACTGATTTAATAATAACGTAGTCGGCTGCATATTCTGATTTTTAACTGGCTTGAAATCAAAATCAGAGCCTGAATATTTACTTTAATCTTTAATTTATGAAGCGGGTAGTAATTGTATGAAGCGCATCGTAATTGCCGGCGCCGGTCTTGCCGGAGCGCTGGCGGCTATTTTTCTTGCACGCAGGGGCTTTGAAGTCGAGGTTTTTGAATCCAGGCAGGATCCACGAACCAGCGAAAAGCAGGAAGGAAGGTCAATAAACCTCGCATTATCTAATCGTGGGATTGCCGCACTGAGAAAAGTAGGAATGGAAGAAATAGTAGGCCAGCTTGCAATACCGATGCACGGCAGGATGATTCACCCGGAAAACGGCAAACCGCGCCTGTTGCCCTACAGCGGCAGAAAAAATGAATTTATAAATTCGGTCTCGCGTTCGGATCTCAACATCGCCCTGATAAATAAGGCTGATTCTTTTGACAATGTCAAAATTCACTTCTCAAATCCATGCCTTGGATTCGATTGCAAGCAGAAAGTCTTGCTTACTAAAGGCAATAAGGAAATTACCGCCGATGCATTTATTGCAGCCGATGGAGCGGGGTCGCAAATCAGAAGATCACTGCTACTTGGCGGCGTAGAAAGATTCGACTATATGCAAAGCTGGCTGGCGCATGGCTACAAGGAACT
>DATLZX010000204.1:0-4117 GCA_035573795.1 Pyrinomonadaceae bacterium
AGCATCTTATCAGAAACAGCAGGCCAGTTTGATATCGGCTTTAATTTAAGCCCACATTCCGGCTCATTAAATGGTAGGCACTAGCAGAGTTGAACTGCTGACCCCTACCGTGTCAAGGTAGTGCTCTACCACTGAGCTAAGTGCCTACTAAATACTCGCTCCGTGTATCGAAAGCGAACTTATAATTTGCCAGAAAAAAAGGGCTTCGTCAAGAAGGCTCAGCGGCTAAATTGCTGAAAAATAATCCCAGTTGCTCAGTAAGAGGCAGTAGAGGCCAATCAAAATGTTAGTCTAATCAAAACGTTAGCCTAGTCAAAATCGTCAGCCAATTCAAATCGTATGGCTGATGAAACGATGCATTGCTATGGCTACCAGCTTTGCCGTGCGTGAATCAGCATCATATTTGGGATTGACCTCTGTAAACTCAATTATTTTAGTATTTGCAAGCGAGGCAGCGTATTTCACCAATTGTATGAATTCGCCGGCACGAAGTCCAAGCGGAGAGGGCGCTGATGTTCCCGGAGCATCTGACGAACGCACTACATCCAGGTCGAAGCCAAAAAATGTTGTTAAAGACGAGCTGTGGCTGATGAATTTCTGTTTTATAGTCTCTTTAAGCTCCAGGTCAGCCTCTGAACGCGATCTTAAAAGCTCGAGGCTAATTCGATTTACCCTCTTAGATTTAATGTAATCATAGTAAATCGGTGAGCAAAAATGGCTTTGAAACCCAACTTCGAAAAAGTAATCACCTCGCAGTAAGCCCTCATCGAGCAATTGACGGTAAGGTGTACCGCTATTTCTGGGGACGTCAGCCCTTACGTCCAGATGAGAGTCAACATTGACTGCCAACCATCCTTCTTTGCCAAACACTTCTGACATTGCGCAGCCATCCGGATAGGAGATATCATTACCGCCGCCTAGCACTATCAATCTCTTGCCGTCTTTAAGCAATTGGGATACAACCGTTTTGTGCGTTTCATGCGTTTCTTCGAGGCTTGCACCAAGAAGGACATCGCCCAAGTCAAAAACTCTCTTCTTGATGTTAAAAGTTGTTAGTTTATAAAATTGCTCGCGGATGGCGCCGGGAGCCAACTCTGCCCCTGGCCTGCCGCCATTTCTTTTTACACCTTCATCTTGAGGGCAACCGAGAATTACTATCTCGGATTGTTGGTATTTTTCCGGGTCAGACTGAACAACTTCACCAAGCCTTGGGTCGTTCGGGTCAGATTTGGAAAAGAATAGGTTTTTATCCGGACGTTTAGAAAGGCTAAAAATATCGGTCATCAAGTGGAATTTTGTTCAAAAATAGCCAGTGTGTCAATTTCTACAAACTTTTTGGAAGATTAGGGGCTAGTACTAAAGCCATTATTAAAGCCATAGCGGACCTGGCCGAAATTCTGAGACTACAGCAGCCTGTGCCGGCAATAAAGCGGCTTTTTTATGGTTTATTGGACTTAAGGTCTTACTTTAACTGCCGGCTATCGGGGACATACTCTGTCAAAGCCTTGACTTTTTCCTCTTACCGGTCAGATTAATTCACGGAAAAAAGTTGCCTGCAGTCTTACTTTTCGACCATAAAAGCAAAAATTTATTGCATCATGTTCAGTCTCTGCTGAGCATCGGAATCTTGATATTATTCTGCAAGGCAAATTCAATAGCCTTTTCATAGCCGGCGTCGGCATGACGAATAACTCCCATTCCCGGGTCTGATGTAAGTACCCGTTCGATTCTTTTGGCAGCTTCAGGTGTTCCATCGGCTACGATCACCTGGCCGGCATGAAGCGAATACCCTATCCCGACACCGCCTCCATGGTGGACTGAAACCCAGGTAGCGCCGTTAACTGCATTAATTAAAGCATTTAGGTAAACCCAGTCAGCAATTGCGTCACTGTTATCTCGCATTGCTTCTGTTTCGCGGTTTGGCGATGCTACGGAGCCGCAGTCGAGGTGATCGCGGCCAATGACGATTGGTGCCTTAAGTTCGCCCTTTGCTACCATTTCGTTTAGCTTTAGGCCAGCCTTTGCCCTTGCGCCATAGCCCAGCCAGCATATTCTGGCCGGCAAACCCTGAAACGAAACCGACTCCCTGGCCATAGTAAGCCACCGAGCGAGATGGTCATCCTCTGGGAATAAATTCATTATTGCTTCGTCAGTCTTATAAATGTCTGAAGCATCGCCGGACAGGGCAACCCAGCGAAATGGCCCTTTGCCCTCACAAAATAGCGGACGGATAAAGGCCGGAACAAATCCTGGATAACTGAAAGCCTCATTTACTCCTGCATCAAATGCCCTTTGCCTCAGGTTATTACCATAATCGAAACAAACACTGCCTTTTTTGGAAAATTCGAGGATCGCCGTTACCTGTTTTGCGATTGATTCGAGCACCATTTTGCGGTACTCAGATGGCTGTTTTTCCCTTAGCTCAGCTGCCTCGCGAATGCTCATTCCGGCAGGAATGTATCCATACATCACATCATGGGCTGCGGTCTGGTCTGTTACTGCATCCGGCACCAAGCCTCGGTTCAGTATCTCAGGGAAAACTTCAGCAGCATTTCCAAGCAAACCAATAGAAAGCGGCTTTTTTTCGGCAATGGCATTGGCGGCAAGACTGAGTGCCTCATCCAGCGAGTTTGTTGAAACATCGAGCTGTTTAAGATTAAGCCTTCGTTCGATACGCCATGGATCAACTTCAACCAGTATTCCAACTCCTTTGTTGAACGTGATGGCTTGGGCCTGAGCCCCTCCCATTTCACCCAATCCTGCTGTCAAAACCAGCTTTCCCTCCAGGCTGCCCCAACCTTTTTCCCTTGCAAGCGAGCCGAAGGTTTCATACGTTCCCTGCAATATCCCTTGAGTGCCAATGTATATCCAGGAACCAGCCGTCATCTGCCCGTACATAATCAAACCGAGCTTTTCGTATTCGTCAAAAACTTCTTCAGTCGCCCATTTTGGAACAAGGTTTGAGTTGGCAATTAACACTCTCGGCGCGTCTGTATGCGAGCGGAAGATTCCTACTGGCTTTCCGCTTTGAACCAGAAGCGTTTCATCCGGCTCGAGGCTTTCAAGCGATTTCAATATCGCATCGAATGATTCCCAATTTCTGGCTGCTTTTCCACGGCCGCCGTACACTATTAGATTATCGGGGTCAAATGCTACCTCAGGGTCAAGATTGTTTTGTATCATGCGATAGGCAGCTTCTATCTGCCAATTCTTGCATTTAAGGGCAGAGCCTCTTGGGGCTTTTATTGATCTTTTCATGCTCTGATTAACTGATAAAAATTAATTGAAAACTAATTTGGGCGGCCATTGATTCTAGCCTGCAAGTGATTACAGTATTAAACTATATTCAATAAAACTCACTCAAATCTTAGTAAATTCTCTCCAGGCGAATCCTATCTCAACAAGTCATTCAGCAATTATTCACTGTAAATTAATGATTATTCAGTGTCTAGGCTAAATAAAATCGCTAGGAATGTTTATAATCATTGGTCAACCTTTGCAATAATTGGAGCTGATTGGTGATCGAAGTTGACCTGATAATACGAAATATCAAGGAAGTCCTTACCTGCCACGCAGATGAGCCCAAACGCGGCAAAGCCCTCAATGAGTTAAATATCAGGCGGCATTGTGCAATTGCAATCAAAGATGGAAGGTTCCTTTCGATAAAGAGTGAGAAAGAACTTTTAGATAAATATTCGGCCAAAGAGATTATTGATGCAAAGGGCGGCATAATTCTGCCCGGATTCGTTGATCCGCACACTCACATAGTATATGCGGGAAACCGCCTCGATGAATTCGAACAAAAAATTTCCGGTGCCGATTATCTTGAAATACTAGCATCGGGCGGGGGAATTCTCTCTACGGTAAAGCAAACAAGGGAAGCAAGCCTGGATAATCTTACTGCTCAATCATTTAACAGACTCTGCAAGATGATTCAAAGCGGAACTACCACCTGCGAGGTAAAAACAGGATATGGCCTCTCAACCCGGGATGAGTTAAAAATGCTTAAAGTGATAGAAAAGCTGTACCAACTGAGCAAAATAGATATCGTCCCGACATTGCTTGCAGCACATGCCATGCCGAAAGAGTTTGCTTCGAAGAGGGAGTCATATATTCA
>DATLZX010000205.1:0-2397 GCA_035573795.1 Pyrinomonadaceae bacterium
GATTCCTGCGAGAATCAACCTGGCTAAACTCGAGGCCAAATTGATAGGTGATTTTGATGCGGCATTCAAACTAAGGGACCGAATCGAACCGCTGAAAGGAAATTATGATTTCATTTTGCTTGACACTCCGCCAACGCTTGGGATACTGACCGTCAATGGAATGGTAGCCGCAGATCATATCATAATCCCTATACAGTCTTCATATTTCGCTCTGGAGGGAACGGATGACCTTCTGGAAACTATAGAAAAAATAAAATCGAGACCAAACCCGGACTTGAATTTGCTTGGCGTCGTAGTAACTCTCTTCGACAGGCGTACCACGATTTCGAAAGATGCAGAAGAGCATATCCGGAGCGTTTTCGGCAAGAAGGCTTTCAGCACGGTAATTACCAGAAGCGTCAGGCTGGAAGAATCGCCAGCTCATAAACAGTCGATTTTCGCATACGCTCCGCGTTCGTCCGGGGCATTGGAGTATTTAAACCTTTCAAAGGAGGTCTTACGCCGTGTCTAAAGCAGGTTTGCCAACGGGATTAAAAATGCGGCATGACGCACATTATGTCGAACAGATAGCCGCCCGCTCGAGAAGCATCGGAAGAACTATTCCGATTGATAGGTTGATACCCAACCCCGAACAACCAAGGACTGAATTCGGAGATCTGGAGGAGCTGACAGATTCAATCAGGCTCAAAGGCGTCCTTGAACCACTTCTTGTGCGCCCGACAGATGATGGCAGATATATGATAATAGCCGGCGAGCGCAGATGGCGTGCTTCAAAAGCAGCCGGATTGACTGTAGTACCTTGCATTGAACTGGAGATCAGCGACAACGAAATTGCAGAAATAGCCTTGATCGAAAATCTGCAAAGAAAGGATCTCAACGTATGGGAAGAGGCCGACGGGCTTGCTGCCCTTGTAGAGAAATTCAACTACACTCAAGAAGAAATTGCCAAGAAAATAAGCAAAAGCCGTACATCAGTAACTGAGCTTTTAACAATTGCCGGCTTGCCCGAAGATATCCGAAAGCGCTGCCGCGAGATGAATATCCTGGCAAAATCTACTCTGCTCGAGGTAGCAAGGCAGTTTGATGATGCTGCGATGCATAAATTCCTGGATGATCTCGCAAAAGGAAATATTTTACCAAAGACAAAGAAGCCCCAGACTCAGAAAATCCCAAAAGAAAACAAACCGAAATCTGCCTTGAAAGCTGGCAGATCCGCGGAATCCGCAAAAGGGCCGGAAAAAATGCCTCCAGATGGCCAACCTGTCGCCGTCACCTCCACAGGATATAGATTTGACTACTCAGACAAGGAAGAAGAGTTTCGATTGGTCATTACTTTTGCCAAAGGCCAGGTTTCCAGATCAGACATTTTGCGTTCGCTCAAGGAAGTTTTTGACGCTGTAAAAAACGAAGAAGTCAATTTGTAAAAGGAATTTAAACATTTTCAAGTATAAAAATAGCCTGCATTTCAAATAATTTCCAGCAAGCCTTAGCAGGAACTTTGGTTTATAATTATCGTAATACCTACAGGCGATTTCTGTTCGCTTGTGCAGAAAGGAAATGCGCGAATTATCGCTTGAAAATTGCAGGATTGATGGCCGATACGACGTTATCTGCAGGCTAGGGCGCGGTAGCTATGCCGAGGTCTTTCTGGCTGAAGACAGACTTGCTTCACTAGCCAGCTTTCATAAAAAAGTTGTCATCAAGGCATTGAACGTTTTCCTGCAGGATGACCTTGACCATGACCTGGAACGAACCTTGGTCGAAAACTTTGAAAATGAGGCAATTGCCCTGGATCGGGTCAGGCATCCAAACGTGGTCTGCCGGCTGGGGCACGGCACCGCCCGCGATCTGGAAGGAGCATTGTTTCATTACATAGTTTTAGAATACCTGGAGGGCGGGGATCTTTGGCAGCTTGTAAAAACCAAGCCAATCAGCCTGGAGAAAGCTCTTTTTTATTTCGAACAGATTGCCGCCGGACTCTCGCATGCTCATCGCTGCGGAGTAATTCATCGTGATATCAAGCCGCAGAATTTACTGTTATCCAAGGACCATCAGGTAGTAAAAATCGCAGATTTTGGGGTTGCCAGGATCAGGCAAACCGATTCGATAATCACCAGAGTAGGAACAAATGTCTTTGCTCCGCCGGAGCATACGCCGCTTTTTGCATCTTCAGGGCCGGGCAATCAATTGTCGCCGGCCTCTGATATTTATTCATTGGCAAAGACTTTCTATGCAATCCTCACATCACAGCCGCCAAGAATTTTTACATGTAAGCAAATAACTGCCTTGCCTGAAGGCCTCGAAGACAAACCCTGGAGCGGGCGCCTACTTGATATCCTGCAAAAGGCAACCGAGGACGAGCCAGAAAAGCGCTATCAAACCATAGACGAGTTTTGG
>DATLZX010000206.1:0-7962 GCA_035573795.1 Pyrinomonadaceae bacterium
TTGAAACCCCATTCTTTGAAAAGCGCAGCAAGATAATCGGCCATTTCACGATTATGAGGTGAGCCGATATGGTTTGGCTTTTCGCTAAGCCGCTTATGCCATTCGATCATCTCTTCGCGGTTTATTCCGGCAGCAAATTGCTTTTCCAGCTCGAGCTGGTTAGAGACGTTTTCCTGCTTAAAGCCGATAATGCTTACTGAGGCAGCAGCCTGACCCATAAAATTCGAAAACAAGCAAAATATGATAAAAGCGGCGGTTACGATCTTATGCATATGTTTTCCCCAACGTTGAGTTAATTTGAATTAAGCTAAGTTAATTTGATTAATTGCATTATTGGATCCGACGAAACCAAACTGAACCAGTCAGGATGAATGATGAGTTTTAACCTACCGCAAGCCGGAGATTGTTAATTCAACAGCTTTGCGTCTGATTCATCTATTTCGATCTCCATCCTCAATAATGCTGTAGAAAATGTTTTGCCCTGAGCATCGGTCATCAAACTAACTGTCCCTCCGCCGCCCAAAGCATTATGTAAAAGAAAATTCAAGGCAAAAAGATTTGGCAGCTCAAAGCGTTCGACCGCGCCCTTTACCAAGCCTTTGAAATGATCTTTTACAGCTTCAACCGTTACATATTTGACAAGCAAAGGGTAATATTCCTCTTTCAGGGCAATCACACCTACGTTAGCTGTATCTCCCTTATCGCCAGAGCGAGCATGAGCAATATCCAACAATCTGAGTTTCATAGCCATTACATTTAATTAGATTTATTCGGTTATCCTACATTGATTAAAAAACCTTGTTTTGGTCAAGGTATCTAAATGCCCTGTAAATGCAAGCAATTGCAAGAGAATGCCTGATCCTGCCATCTTCGGCAGCCTTGAAAAGCTCCGAAAGCTCCGTAAGTTCTGTAGTTATCCTCTCATGCGTATCAAACTTGGGCTCTGATATCTTCCTGCAATTCAAAGCGAGGAAATGATAAATTTTGTTGCTATGGATTGCAGGATTTGGCAGCGAAAATCCGAGGGCGATCAATTCAGAACATTTGTAACCGGTTTCCTCCAATAATTCCCTTTCGGCCGCCAAAGCAGGCTCTTCCCCTTCGTCAATTGTCCCGCCGGGTATTTCAATTTCATATGATTGGCTTGCGTGGCGAAACTGTCTTATCAAGACAGCCCTTTGATCTTCGTCAATAGCGGTTATATTTACCCAGTCAGCCGAATCTATCGTAAAAAAATCGCCAATTACGCCATCATCAATCCTTTTGGCTTTTCTGGAATTTATATCGAAAATTCTGGTTTTCAATAACGTTTCTTCACTGAGAACTTTCCATTCAAGACTATCGGACATTTTGAAATCGAAGAAAAAATTAACTTACCGAGGCAAATAAACGTAAAATATTATGTTACCTGCCGGGCTTAATATGCAAAGGTGCTCTCTTCAAAACATGATAATAATCCTGATTGTTTTTGTCCTGGAAACGCTCACGGGCTGCAGCATTCTTTTTGCACAAAGCCAAAATTCACCGCAAAATTACCTTGAATGCCTATCACGGTCTGCCGCTGAATATAAAAAGCGATTCAGTAATTTATTAGCTAATGAAGAAAGGACTTTGATTATTTACGATAAAAACGAGGAGCCAAAATCCAAAACACAGCAAACTTCCCTATTTTTAATCTACACAGCCCAAAACGGAAGGCAGGTTGAATTCAGAAACATCCAAACATTGAATGGAATAAAAATAAATGATGCAGATTCCCGCACAGAATCGCTATTTAATGCTCTACAGAATAAAGATGCCAAAATTTTTGAAACACTGGAAAAAGAAACAACAAGATTCGAAAAAGAATTTATTATTACGGGATTAACAATAAACCAGGCGATCGCTGTTGACCCGAAACTAAGAGACTCTTTTTCATTTGAGTACCTTGGAACAACTAAAGATGGACTGACAACCATTTACTATTCTCAAATAAAGCCAAGCAGATTGATCGCGATAGAGCCTGTAAAAAATGATGAGTCACAGGAAATCAACCTTTTTGATTTCGATACAAAAGGGGATAAAAAAGATCTGCAATATAGCCTATCTGGCAAGTTATTTATTGATAGCACAACTTGTCAAATTGCGAGCGAACAGCGGCAGTTAAATGTAAAAATGCCGCATTGGCAAAAGTCACTGGTAGCAATTTCTGAGGAATTTACTTACAAAAATTCGAAATTCGGCTTGATGCTTCCCGCCAGAATTAAACATACTCAATGGCTGATTGACATCAAGAAAGCATCGGCTAGGTTAGACCTCAGTCTCGAGATGAACTATTCGGATTTTAGCGAGCCATCGGTTGACGTAAAAGCTTCTGACCCTAACCCTCAAAAGCCATAGCCTCTGCTTCAGGGTTATCAACAATTTTATGTATCAGCCCCGCTTCAAATGCCTCACTTGCTGATACTTCCCTTCCCGTTAGAAAAATCTCAAGGGCAAATGCTTCGCCTGTAAGACGAGGCATTCTTTGTGTGCCACCCCAGCCTGTCATAATGCCAAGCGAAGCTCCGGGATGCCTGAACCTTGCCTGCGGTGCTGCAAAGCGCCATTTGCAGGCCATCGCCAAATCGAAAGCGCCGCCGTAACAAATGCCGTTAACCGCTGCAAAGGAGTTTAATCTGGCAATTTTATTGAAAATTTCCTGGGCTTGTAAGGCAAAGTTTCTTGCCGCCTCTCCCTTGATCTCGGCAATCTCCCTTAAATCTGCGCCAGAGGCGAAAATATCATCTGTCCCTGTAAAAATTATTTTTTCACTTGTAGACTTGAAATCATTTAAAAACAGCCTGAGCTGATTCAACACTTCGGTGCTGATCGGGTTGCGCGTTTTCGGATTCGAAAAACGCACGATCACGCCATCAATGAATTTTTCGAAACTTAGCGTTTCTGTCATTTAAATAGTTTTTCGAATTTATCAGGAGGCCGTTTGATTGGCGTTGCAGGCTAAACTTTTTCTCTCCAATAGATGACTTCTTCCCTTAAAAGCGGGTTTTGCTGAAAGCTGGCGGTCTTGCCCTGAGCGGCCTGCGCTCGCTGTATGTGCCAATAACTCAGCCCCAACTTGCCAACAGCGCGTAGATATTTCGCCCTTGCTAAATATTTGCCAGAAAATATGCCGGAAAGTAGCCAGCTGGTGCTCCTGAAAGCTGAAGTGGCTGTTTTGAGATGCTCCTGTGGAATAAGGCCGCGGGCAACGTCCATAGCCAACATATCGTTCAAAATTCTGCGCTGCCGGCGCATTATATAAAAGGTAAATGCGACAAAAATCAAAAATAAAGGAACTTCCAGAATCAGGTAGAAAGTGAAAAATCCGCAAAGTCCTATATTTTGACCTCCAAGCCCGAGATTGGTGCAAACTGAATCCAGTCCCGAGGCAACAAAGAAAATCGTTACCACCAACCCAAGGCCATTCCAAATTCCATGCAAAAGAACTGCTACTATGTAGCCCGCTACAGGTGATATAAGCCTTACCAAAGAATTGTGAGACTCTCGGGAAATGCCGCAGCCGACACCGGTCATTGCAGTGAACGTAACGTGAGCAAAAGGTGACAAAATGCCCCGAAGCGTGAATAAAAGCAGAAAATTAAAAAGAGCGGTAGAGGTAAGCCCGAAATTCATTATGGCGTTGTTCAAGCCATTTCCGTAATACAGAACGTTTTCAACCGTGGCAAATCCAAGGGCAATCACGCCGCCATAAACAATACCATCCAGTATATCGTCGAAATACTTTCTGAAAAAAATCAGCAAGGCCAAAAGGCCAATCCCCTTTGACGCCTCTTCAATTAAAGGAGCGCTGACGACAGCGCTGAGGATTGAAGCCGCGCCGGCGCTTCCAGTACCCATATAGACAAAAGAGCCAAAAACCGTATTAACGATGAATGACACAATTATGGCAACCAAAGCTCCCCAAAGAAATGAAAATGCTAGCAGCCAAAATGGCTCAGGGTCATATCTGTCAATAGCTATTAGTGGCAGTATATAAAAAGCGGCAGGAACAAATGCAATAAATGTCGCAATAATTGCAGGTATTACGCCAACACTTAAGAACATTATTGCAACCACCATCAAAATCAGTGGAACAGAAAGAATTACGGCGATACCGATACCAATATACTGCTTAGAGGAACTTTTGTCTGGACGTGCTTCGATGCTTCCTAAACCTAGATTTGCTAATGAATTTTGGATGCTTTTATTTTCTGCGGCTTTTTCTAATTCCTGAATTACTGAGTCCTGAGCAGCTGCAGGAGCCGCCGGTGTTGTATCAATCTCAATTATTGCAACAGCACCATCACGCCCAAATTGTACTCGGTCGCCTGAATTCAGCCTGATTGACTGTACCCTTCCGCCATTCAGAAAAGTTCCGTTAGTACTGTTGTTATCAGTTATGTAAAAACCATCAGGTTTAGCCTCGATGAAAGCATGCTGTTTTGAAACGATCCGCTCATTAAGAGGGTCAAATCTGATACTGCAGTTATCTCCGCGGCCAACTGTTAAAAAACCACTCTCGAGCTCGAAGAATTGGCCAGCAAGGCTTCCGGTTTCAAATTTTAGGCGAAGTTTCATAGGCAAATAATATTGCTAGATTCAAATAAGTCAAGCAAGCGTGTCATCAATAGACATCTTCAATTCATGAGTTTGAGAAAAATGTTACTGGAAAGCATCCTGTCAGAAAGTTACTTACAAATCCGCAAGAAATTAAACCCTTTACCGTAAAAAGTAATTAAATTTATATGAACCCAAACTAAAAAATGAAAACCACCGCTTGGGTGGTTTTACTTAACGGATTCTTCCAACTTATCTAAGAAATATTGCTGGGATTATTCTATAAAAAGCTACCAAATAAACTTAAGCCGGCAGGAAAATTTCAAAAATTGATTTTATCCGGTCAATTCGCTAATTTTTGCAGCTATTATCAGGAGGCAACTCTAGCTGCGTCTCTGATTACCAGATCAAACGTCCCCGGCCCAACGCGGCGAAATCTTTTGTTGCGATTCAACGAAACTGCAACAGATATAGTTGGATTCTTACCCTTAAACTCCATGCCTCCGGCAACCAAAAGATTGTAGAGCTCATTGACATGCATCGGGCCGCCGGCTTCACGCAAAAGCAATGTACAGGCCTGGGTGATAGTCCTGTCAGCAAATCGTCGGCTTACCGGTGAAATCTCACTGTCTTTGCTAGGTATATGTCGCCTCCGGTTGAAGGGAGCAACATTCGGCAGTGATTGAGATGAAACGGGATAATTCCCTGAGTCAATGTGGCTTTGAGAACCTGGATAAGAATTGAGCAATGCCGCAGGTCTTGAGTAACTGCTTTCGCCAATGTTGCTATTTTCCCGGCTCCTCATCGTCATCAAAAGGCTGTCTATCGCAGCCTCGGTCTGGGCGGCGCTGTTCTCTAATGCGCGAATTTCATCCCGAAGCTGTCTGGCTTCGTTCTCTACCTCGCGAAGACGTGCAATCAGCCGGTTCTGCGCATTTCGTGTTTCGTGCAGGCTTTTTTCAAGTGTTGCTATAAGGCTTTCGTCTAACATGTTGATTTTATTGACGATAACGGAGAATTATGAAGGGGCTTATGACGAAATTTCTTAATATGAGCGACTAATAACAAAATCGGGCAAACTACCCAAAGCATCAAGATACTCGCTTTGCGGCAATATTTCAAGACTTTTTCTTGCTAGCGAAGCAAAATTTTCAGCTTTTGCTTTAACTTTTTCGATTATTTCGTGTTTTTTCAGAAGGCCTGCGATTTTTTCCGCCGATTTTTCATCCATCGAGCCGTTGTTCATTACTTCGGTAATTTTTTCTTTGACAGTACTGTCAGCCTTTACCAGAAGTAGGATCGGAAGCGTTACCTTTCCCTCAGCAAGATCCGCTCCGGCAGATTTACCAAGCCGGTCGCTGCTAGAAACAAAATCCAAAAGGTCATCCGCAATCTGAAAAGCGATTCCGAGATTCAATCCAAATTCCTTCAAAGCCTTCTGCCGGCTATGGTTAGTATTTGCCAAAATTGCCCCGATCTCGCAACAGCCTGAGAATAGATAAGCCGTTTTACGCTTGAGGATGTCGAAGTAATCCTCTTCGGAAATATCAAGCTTTCCAATTGTAGTTAGCTGTATAATCTCACCCTCGGTCATCTTCCTTGTCAGATTTGTGAGTATTTCTAATATTTCAAGAGATTTTTCTTTTAGCGCTGTCTCAAACGCTGACATATAGAGCCAGTCTCCAATCAAGACAGCCGGATGATTCCCAAACCTGGCATTTACAGATGGGCGTCCGCGGCGTACGTCTGCGTTGTCAATGATATCGTCATGAACTAAAGTGGCTGTATGGAGCATTTCCATAACCGCAGCCATACGAATAACTTCATCTGAAATGGCTTTTCCGCCGGCCGCATAACAGGAAAGTATCAAAAGCGCAGGCCTAACTCTTTTTCCGCCGGATGACCTCAGATAGTCGCCTAAATAATCAATTACCCTGATATTTGAGGACATTTGTCTGGATAGCTCATCTTCCAGGGCTTCCATTTCTCTGGAAATTAGATTGAAAGTGCGGCGTGAGGCGTCTTGCGTAATTAATTGTCTTTTAACTTCTAAAGTCATTTGTTTACAGCAACTTAGACCAAAAAAGCTCAAATCGTCTTTAACTGTCTGCCTCTAATTTGTCCGATAGTTATCGAATGCAATATGGATACCGAAATCTTTGGATTTTAACGCAGAGATGACTTCCTGTAAGTCATCGCGGCTTTTGCCAGAGACCCTTACAGCATCTCCCTGGATTGAAGCCTGCACTTTAACTTTCATGTTTTTTATGAATTTGACTATTTCTTTTGCTTTTTCCGTGGGTATGCCTTGCTGAATTTTGACTTGCTGTCGGACAGTTCCTCCCGCAGCAGCCGCTATTGGCAGATATTCCAAAGCCTTCAAAGAAATGCCCCGCCTTACTAATTTTGATTGTAGAATATCGTTCATATTCTTCAGCTTGGTTTCGTCCTCGGCTGACAAAATCAAGGAATCCCCCTCGATCTCCACTTTTGCCTTGCTTCCCTTGAAGTCAAACCTCTGGCTAACCTCTTTCATTGTTTGGTTTACGGCATTTGTCAATTCGGCTTTATCTGTCTTCGAAACGATATCGAACGAGTTTTCTTTTGACATAAGACAATTAAATTACATTGTTTAATAATTTTTTACCTGGTTTATAAAGTTTATGATCTCAGCTCAGCGGTGATAGTTTTATCGAAATTAACAAACCTTTCTGAATATTAATAAATTTTAAATTAATTCAGTGTACTTTACTGATTATTCAATTTGAAAAATCTTAAAAGATTCCATGTCGTTGTTCTGGCAAAGTCTTCCAAATTAACCGCAAACAACGAAGAGAGGAAACTTGCAGTATGCAAGACAAATGCAGGCTCATTCCTTCGCCCCCTTAAAGGCTCCGGAGTCAAATATGGGCAATCTGTTTCTATCAAAATCCTATCCAGAGGGACGAGCCTGGCTGCGTTGCGTAAATTTTCGGCTTTTTTGAACGTTACATTACCGGCAAAGGAAATCAGAAAACCCAAATCAAGCAGCTTTGGAACGACCTCCGGAGCACCGCCAAAGCAGTGCATTATTCCGCCGACAAATTTTGGATTTTTAGCAGCTTTACTGAGTATTTCCAGAGTTTCAGCGTCCGCATTTCTTGAGTGAACTATTATCGGAAGCTTTAGTTCAAATGCCATCTCAATTTGCTTTTGGAAAACTTCGAGCTGAATTTCTCTTGGGCTATGGTTGTAATAAAAGTCCAAGCCGATCTCGCCCAGAGCTATTACTTTCCCGGATTTACTGATTAAATCCACAACCCGGGATTCTACTCCGGAGTCGAAATGAATCGCATCGTGAGGATGAACGCCGATCGCAGCAAAGATATTTTGATGTTGGTCGGC
>DATLZX010000207.1:0-5131 GCA_035573795.1 Pyrinomonadaceae bacterium
ATCTTGGATCTTCCCAATCAACCTCGCAAGATACGGTAAGGCGCTTGGAGATGATGTGAACAATGCAATAATGCCTTTTTTTCTGGCAGGAACGGCCGGCGCTGCCTCTACGACCTTTCTGATAGGGAGCGTATCCGATCTAATGAATAGCCTGAGGCGCGGGCTCGGGTTGCTGGCAATATCAGCAATGATGCTTCTAATACTGCAAGTAATAATAAGCAAAATGCTTCTACACAAAAACCAGCCTGCAAGGCAAATCGAGTAATCTGCCTGATAGTAAATCAAAAACAAAGAAAAAAGTTTAAAAACAATGATCAAACCACTTTCAAGCTCCAAATTTTTTGCCCGGACCAAAGGCCTGTTATCAAAGCTCCGGATTCAAAACCTAGAGCTAAGTCATGTAATTAAAACCCTGGGGTTATCCCATCCTTTTAAGTTCCGGCCAGTGTCTCAAGAGCTTGAAATTCTAAATATTGAGCGATTAAATACTTAGCAAATAAGTACTTAGCGGTTAAATACTCAGCGATTTCAGATAATCACGGAATTGCCGGGCCAGGTCTTCACGTTTGAGGGCAAATTCCACGGTTGCTATCAGGAATCCAAGTTTATCGCCGGCGTCATAACGCACACCATCCAGTTTCACTGCGTACAGCGGCCTTTTCTTCAGGAGTATTCGCATGGCATCAGTGATTTGAATCTCTCCGCCGGCGCCGGGCTTTGTTTGTTCAATCGCCTCGAAAATGTCCGGAGTGAAAATGTATCTGCCGATTATTGCAAGGTCCGACGGTGCTTCTGAAGGGCTGGGCTTTTCAACCAGATCTTTGATTTTGAAAATTCCAGGCTCGATTTCTTCTGCATCAATCACTCCGAACCTTGAAATTGCCTCGCCTTGAACCTGCATCGTAGCAATCACCGGAGATTCGAATTTTTCGTAACATTCCTTAAGCTGCAACATTGCAGGCTTAACCGCGTCCACTACGTCATCAGCAAGCAATACGGCAAACGGCTCGCTGCCGACAAAATCTCGGGCCTGATAAATTGCGTGCCCGAGGCCAAGAGCCTGTTTTTGCCGTGTGTAGCTGATTCGGGCAATATCTGAGATTGCACGGATCTGTCTGATCAGATCGAGCTTTCCTTTTTCCTTCAGAATCTCTTCAAGTTCAAAGGAGATATCAAAATGGTTTTCGATTGCGCTTTTATCACGTCCGGTAATTATCAGGATTGACTCGATGCCGGCAGCTACGGCTTCCTCTACGGAGTATTGGATGAGGGGCTTATCTACCAATGGCAGCATTTCCTTTGGAGATGCTTTCGTTGCAGGCAAAAATCTCGTACCCAACCCGGCAGCGGGGAATACCGCTCTTTTAATTGTCTGTACCATAACTTAATTGCTAAATTATTGTATTTAGGTGCACTTTGGGGCAAACCCGGTTCAATCGAAAAATGGGTTTGCATCTTTTAAGAAAAAGTTAAGTTTAAAATAAACGCTTTGGAGTTAACAAACAGCAAGAGAAAAATTGGGCCGATGTGGTTTTGTCAAATTCTCGTCGGTGATTTAATTTAGCTTTTACCTTGCCTAATTTGCACGAAAAGGACATAAACTGGAATAGTAAATAAATAATGCTTGATCTTAATTTCGTACGTGAAAATTTCGAGCTTGTGAAACAAGCACTCCGGTCGAGGAATTTTCCGCTTGACGGGCTTGAAAGCTTCAACAAGCTGGACCAAGAGCGCCGAGCGGCAATAGCAGAGTCTGACGAGCTTAACCGCCGTCGCAATGAATTGAGCCGGCAGGTCGGCGATCTGATGAAGGCTGGCAAAAAAGAAGAGGCCGAAAAGCTGCGTAGCGAGGTTGCCTCGCTTCGTGAAATGATCGCGGCAACAGACGAGCGGAGGCAGTCTGCGGAGTCTGCCATCTATGATTTATTAGCTAACCTGCCAAACATTCCTGAAAATGATGTGCCAATCGGGGCTGATGAAACAGCCAATCTCGAGATCCGCCGGGTTGGCGAGCCGAGAAAATTCGACTTTCCCATCAAAGACCATGTTGACCTTGGAGCGGAGCTCGGCATTCTTGACCTGGAGCGGGCGGCAAAGATTTCGTCCGCACGTTTTGCAATCCTCAATGGCCAGGGAGCAAGGCTTGAAAGGGCTTTGATAAATTTCATGCTTGATGTTCATACACGCGAGCATGGCTACAAGGAAACGCTTCCTCCATTCATCGTAAACCGAAAGGCGCTGTTTGGCACAAACCAGCTTCCTAAGTTCGAGGCAGATCTTTTCCACCTGCAGGATGATCGCGGCCTTGCTTTGATACCTACTGCTGAAGTGCCGGTTACTAATTACTTTGCTGATGAAATCCTCGAAGCTAAGGATTTACCTTTATCATTTGCGGCATACACTCCTTGCTTTCGAAGCGAGGCCGGAAGCTACGGCCGCGATACAAGAGGGCTGATCCGTCAGCACCAGTTCGAGAAAGTAGAGCTTGTAAAGATTACTTTGCCTGAAGAATCTCCGGCCGAACTTGAAAAGCTTACGGCAAACGCAGAGCGAATATTGCAATTATTGAAGCTGCCCTACCGCACGGTGATACTTTCGACAGGTGATATGGGCTTTGGTGCGAGAAAGACTTACGATATCGAGGTATGGATTCCCAGCCAGGATACATATCGTGAAATCTCCAGCTGTTCGAATTGCGGCGATTTCCAGGCTCGCCGAATGAACCTGAGATTTAGGCGTTCCGCAGCAAGCAAGCCTGAATTTGCCCATACACTCAATGGCAGCGGGCTTGCCGTAGGGCGAACCTGGATTGCGATTATCGAAAATTATCAGCGACCTGACGGAAGCGTTGAAATCCCCGAAGTCCTCCGGCCATATATGAATGGCGCCGAACTTATAAAAAAAGAAGATTGATCAGAGCCGGTGGAGCGGCCGACTGCCGACTGCATGCTTCGGGATTGATTTTATACAGAATTGATCTATGCAGAGCTGAATTTACAAAGGCTTAGATTGATTCGAATCTATTCTTAATTCAGAAAAAAAACATACAGGAAAGTTCCGGGCTACTCTTTTTCTTTTTGGCTCTTGTCATTATCGAAAAACTTTTGTTCAAAGGCGTTTACAAAGCGTAAAACTATAAAAACAATCACCGTTGAGCCTACGGCAAGGATGTATCGCTCCAGCCCGACAAGTATTCCAATTGCAGCTGTTGTAATTATTCCGGCTGCAGTGGTCAGTCCTGAAACATCGCGTTGATTCCTATTGAAGATGATAATTCCTGCCGCAAGAAAACTTATCCCCGAGACGATGGCACCGAGCAGGTTTGCAGCGTCAAACCTGATATGGTCTCCGTAAGATCTAAAGCCTACTGCAATAAATCTGCCGATGGCGATAAACAGTACTGCCGCGATCCCGACCAAAATATGCGTTCTCAGTCCGGCGGCTTTTCCGGCACTTTCGCGTTCATAGCCGAGCAGCCCGGCAAGCAGGCTGATTATGAAAACATTTATTATTACGTTTATATCGGTCTCTGGTGGCACTTTTTTACAAAAAAGACGGGACTTCTAGTTTACTCAAATTTTTAAGAGCCGGTTTCTTTCCCGAGATTCGGAGCTTGTTCTTTTCGAGAAAGCAGGAAAGTCTGCATTTATGTTTTTGGCAATCATTCCGCAAGCAGCCACTTTAGGGCTTCCTCGCGGTCAATGAAAACTTTTACATTGATGCCGCGGTTACGCGCAACGAGTTCGCCAAATTTATTTGCCTCGTGATGTTCTGCCTGAGTATCGAAAAATGCAATCTTTACGCCCTCAAAGCCCATTTGCGCCCTTTCGGCAGCTCCACGATATGTATCCGCTGCCGAGTCAATCTTCTCTTTGAGATCTTCTTCAATAAAAAGGCGTTTAGGCTTTAATTTTGCGCATTTTTCTGCAACTTCCAGCCAGAATTGACGGGAAATCTCAAAACTATCCTCTTCACCCTCTATCTTTACATACAGATAGTCAGGGCGCTCTTCAAACGTGATTTTGTAGGGCTTACTCCCTTCGCCGAGATTCATTCAGTGTCTTTAGAAGACTTTGTTAATAATTGGACAAATTTTTTTGCAGCAAGCGACAGGTTTTTGTCAGACCTGTGAATTATACCAAGCGGCCTTATCCATTCTTTTTCTGCGAGGCGAACAATGGATAGGGTGCCTGCCCGCTGCTCTTCGATGACAGATGGGAGTGGGAGAATCGCAACTCCGATACCAACCTCAACTGCCCGCTTTATTGTTTCTATGTTATCAAATTCTGCGACTTTTTTAACCTCAGCGCCGCCGGCTTTGAGCAATTTTTCTGTGGCTTTTCTGGTCGGCGTATCCCGCTCGAAATGGACGAACTCTATTCCGTCAAGTTCGCGAGTGGTTACCCTTGAACGTGCAGCCAGCCTGTGACCTGGAGGACAGACCAGCGCAAGGCGGTCAGACGGCATTTCGATAATATTTATCCCGCGGCGGCTTTCAGGAAAAGCCAGTACGCCAAGCTCGACGGCACCGCTTAAAACGTCCCGGACGACTTTTGTAGCGCGGGAGTATTCAAGATCAATCCTGACCGACGGATACAGGGACATAAATTCCGATATTTTTCGTGGGAGCTCATGCAGGCCGATGCTGTAAGTGCAGGCAACCTTGACATTTCCACCGATATGCCCGATGTGTCCCCGCATGCTTTCAAACATCTGGTCATAGGCCGTAAGCACTTTTCTGGCTTCCCTGTATAAGACCTCTCCGGCAGGGGTCAGCCTGACCTCACGCCGTCCCCGCACTCTGTCGAGCAGCCGGCGGCCGACCTTTGCCTCGAGCGTACGGATCTGCTGGCTGACGGCTGATTGCGTGATAAAATTCCTTTCTGCCGCCAGCGAAAAGCTCTCCAGATCAACAAGGTCACAAAAAACTTTTAAAGTTTCTATATGCATTCAAACTAATAATACGTTAAAAAATGCAAATAATAAATCTAATATTTCAGGTGAAGTTAATTCATTTTATCTAATAATGCAAATATGTTATGTTAAATGCAAGATCTATAGTTGATCTTTTCGGCTGTCGGGTTTTGGAAATATTTACGGCTTTAATAAAATCTACTGTGAAAGCTTTAAA
>DATLZX010000208.1:0-4522 GCA_035573795.1 Pyrinomonadaceae bacterium
TGATTGCTTGAAACCTGATATGCAAATTGAATGTTTTTCTCGCCACAGCCGCCATCGCATTCACCGGTGACAGTGCCGTCGGGCAAAAGCTTTTGCGTGGCATCAACAATCGGACGCGAATTTGGTGTTGGTTTAAAACCCTGTGGAAAGCTGGGAAATACGGCATCTTGCCGGCCGGCACGAAAAGCCGAGATCATAGTAAAAGTTTTGAATGTGGAACCAGGGACGTAAAATTCCCGCAAAGCTCTGTTAAGCAAAGGTTTATCTTTTTGATTGCCCTCAAGCGCAAGGTAGCCTGACAAATCTTGAGCCTCTGAAAGTTTAAAGCTTGGGTTGGAATACATTGCAAGAATATCCCCGTTTTGCGGATCGAGGACAACGATTGCACCTCTTTTGCCAGATAACTGATCTGCGATGAATTTTTGAAGATTACGGTCAATGGTAAGCCTGACATCTTTGTTTTCAGGCTCTGAACTACGGATGGTTGTAAGAATCTCGAAGCTTTCGGGTAAACCTTTTTGTGCGGACCTGAAAAGTGTCCTTTCTAGGCCGGGCGTTCCGCGTTCAGTGCCTAAAAGGTGAGCCATCTCAATGTCGAGCGGATAAGTTCTTGCAAGGCTACCGTCAGCATCGAGCTTGTAGTAAGCCAAGGCATTGCTCAGAGCACCACTGCGGTCCAGAATCCAGCCCCGAAGTGTTGCAGATGAAAGCCGCCTAGTACGTAAGTCTTTATAAGCCAATGCCTTGAACTGCTCATTCGATTCAGAGGCGAAATAGATCCAATAAGCCTGGAAAGCTACCATCAACAATGAAAGAGAGAAAAAGACTATCTGCCAGGCCCTGATGCTACGGTTTGTGATGGTTTTCGTGAGCCGCTTACGAATCTCGTATGGTAGATTTTTCTCGTGTATGAATTGCGTACGTTTAAAATTACCAAAAAACGTGATGGCGAGTAGGCCAATGATAATACCAAGAAGAACGATGTAAGTGATGGAGAGTCCGGCCGGAGTTCTCTCCAGAATTTGACGGCCGAAAATTGATTCAGGGCGAAGAAAGCTAAAATCAATAAATATTGCAAATTGAATCATTTAAGAGCAGTAAGCTAAAGTCTCACTTTAATCTTTGTTTATCGAATTTAACAATGAAAATATGAAAACTGAATCTGCGTAAATTATGGCGAACTTTAAATTTATGAACTAAGTAATTTTGCTAGCCGTTCCAAATTTACCGTCTTTGCATCAGCCTCTAGTAGATGTCAAATTCTACTTCAACCGCCCCAAACTTCAACAAAGTCGAAGGACTGATTTCCATAGATTTTCCGTAAGGAATACGAACGCCTGAAACGAAAGTTCCATTCGAAGACCCCAGGTCGGCAATCAGTAATTTGCCATCTTGGGTTAGTCTAATGGCAGCGTGAGCCTTTGAAACGCTGCTATCAGGCAGAACCAGGTCATTATCCGAGGTCCTACCAACCGAGATCCTCTGTTTTGGTGAAATTTTGATTATTTCATTGGTGGTTTTTTCGGATGTTTTGATCTTGAATCTAAGCTCCTTACCAAGGCTTTCATCGGGTGGGTGGTTGTTAGTTTCTGCCGGATGGGATATTGAAAGTGAGTCCTGCTCAATGACCTCTTCTTTAACGTCAGCAGCATTTTTTTCAAAACTTGCGCTTATAACGATTCCGCGGGCAAAATAATCGGCCCTGATCTCAATTTCGACCGGACCGCGCGTCAGGTAGTGGCAGTCGTTTACATGGTCTATAACGGCAATAAGCAACTCATCATGCAGTTTTTTGATCGCCTCGTCGCTGTCTAACGAAAATTTATCCCATTGTAAGTTCAGCTTTAAATGGTGTGGAACCCATTTATTTCCATCTAACGTAACGGCTTCGTCATCGAGAATGGCCTTAAGCCGCTCGATTAGTTCGCTGGTTGCAAGGCTGCTTGAGGGCCGCCAGCTTCTCCCGGTCATTCGGTCAACCAGATCTCCAACGCGAGAGAGGACCCCTTTGACCAAATAATCAACTGATCCGTCAAGCCCTTTAGTTTTATCGGTTTCTGCCATGAAAGAAGATTATTTTAGCTGTTGGAGCGAATTGCAAGTTTTATCAACTCTTTTATTTAACTTTATCGTAAGCAAAAATAATGCAATATAATTTTTATTAGATGTATAATCACTTTTTGAAATTCGGTAAAAAAGTGGCTGATAAATACTACTTCAAATTTAATATTCTTGCGATAATCGCACTATTTTGCAGTTTAAGTATATTTTCTCAATCAAGCGACCCTTTTTTCCCAAAGCCTTTAGTAGAGCCCGAAATTACTGCGATAATAAAACCCCGCTCGTTTGGTGACTCAAGGCCTACCACCTATTATTATACGTTTGAAGGCGGACAAGGGGATTTATTTATAAATGTTCAGGCACAGAATTTTTCCGGTGATATAGATCTTTTTATCCAACAGGGCCAAATTCCTCTGGCGAAAATTATTTTCTACTCCGATAACCGCGAAAACGAAACCGGAAGAGTCATTTATCTGAGAAAGCCGGAAAAGCTGCTCTTACGAGTACAAGGAAGGACACCAAACGATGACGATGCAGTCCTGAGAATCAAATTCGCCGGCGGTTTTATTGCATCAAAAGAAACAGAAGGCCCGCCGGCTCCAAGCGCTGCATCAATTAGAATCGCAGGCCAGATTCTGTCAAGCGAAAGTCGAATACACAAAAACGCCGATCTGGACGAAGACAATAGAAAGATTAGCGGCAGGGAGATTTTAGCAAATGAAATCGGCCGAAGAATGCCAGAACTTGCCATTGCCCCGATAACGCAAATTGATAATGACAAAACTGCTGATAAAACTGATAAAACCGATGTCCCGGCAGGCAAAAACGTTTCATCTCAGAATCAGCAGGCAGAGGCAACAACTGACATTGAGCAAAAACAGCCCGAAAGAGAAGCGAAGACACAGAGCGCTCCCGAAACGCCAAAAGTCGTAGTAACTGATCCATTTGCTGAAAAAGATGACAAAGCTGCAAATCGAAACGAAACGGAGCAGCAAAGGGATCAGGCATCTGCTGATCAAGCTGTGGCCAATAACGAGACTTCGACTGAGAACGCCACAGCTAAGGCCCGCACCAGAAAACAAGCAGGGAATGCAAAACAAACTGGAGTCAGCAAGAAGAAAAAAGCGGCTTCGAATTCTCAATCAAGCTCAACAGCTCAAGAATCCGAGCCTGAAATTAGCCAAAGAGCCGATAATGAAACAAACGAAGACGGCATTTCTGAAAGCAACCGCGATAAAGCTTCCCAAAATAAAAATAGAGTAAAAAGCTCGGAAGAAATTCTAAACGAGAGGCTTGAAAAAATTAATCTTGTGGTCAAATTCAAGGATGGCGGAGTAATCGAGCTGCCAATGAGTCAGATAAACCGCTTCTCTGTTGAAAGAGGCATTCTGATAATTATCTACCGTTCGGGGAGAATCAGCAGATACAACATTATTGAAGTAGACAGCGTTACCATCAAATAATCAAATAGAGGAATTCTGCAATATTGAATATATCTTGCTCTGGTCAGCTATTAGGATTTATTTACAAGGCACTTCAGGACTGATTTTGCTAAATCGAGCTTAAGTTAGCCGAAGCAGCGAATATTCGGTTAATTTGTTTTTTCCATAACTGAGGCTAGCCTGCGATATAAATCACCTCTGGTATCAAGAGACTTCAATTTACCAGCAAATCGTTCGGCATCTTCTCTCTTGCCGAGCTTAAGAGATACGATTGCAGAGTAGTAAAGAGCTGAAAGATGCGATGGATCCAGATTCAATGCAGATGAGAGCTCTTTTTCAGCCCGGGCTAAATCAGGTTGGCTTCTTTCTATGAAGGTTGCAGCCAGATCAGCCCTGGCATTAACATTAGCAGGATCGATTGAAAGCACTTTTTCGTAGTGTTCAGCGGCTTTTTCGAATTGTCGTGCGTCAAAGAGAGCGTTTGCAAGAACTATGTTTGCAGCCGGATTATTAGGTTCCAGAGCAACTCCCCTAGCATAATAGTTTGCTGCTTTATCAAACCTTCCAATTTTGGAATAAAGGTCGCCGGCTTTCATTTGTGCGACGAAATTTGCGGGTTCATTATCGGCTTTGCTTATGGCAGCATCTATTTCAGAGTCTGCCGGTGCAGAATTTTCAATTACACTATTTATGGCCTGATCAGCTTTTTGCTCGGTATCGGCAGATGTACCAGCTTTTCTGTTAAGGTAGTTGGCACCAAAAAAACCTACGCATAAACCGATCAGTAAGCCAATCAGAAGTGAAACAGTTTTTGAATTCATCTCAAAAGATTATTGAATTTTCCTCTTGAACCAAACGGGAAATGAATTTTTACCAGGCCTGAAAGCCTGATTGCCGGAGGGATTTGTAACAACCAACCCAAATCGCATATCAGGTGAAGAAATCATTTCCCAGTTTTCTGCTCCGAGCGATGCAATAGCCCTAGAAATTGCGATTTGCTGGACTCTATCAGCCGCCGC
>DATLZX010000209.1:0-3912 GCA_035573795.1 Pyrinomonadaceae bacterium
AAAAATCCATTCGGTCATGCAGCAATGACAGAGGCATCCTCATTGTTTCCATCAATGAACAGATACTTTTTCCATTCCGGCCTCGATTCGGCATAATGGCACAAAAGAACATGATCCAGCCCGAGCCGCAAAAGCTTCTGAGATGTGAGCAGCGGCATCCTGGCCTGCTCAGGGGTACGATTGCCCTTGCGCTGATTGCATGGCACACAGGCAGTTACAAGGTTTGCGGCAGTGCTTTCGCCGCCTTGAGCTCTTGGGACAATGTGGTCCAGCGTAAGGTCTTTGGCATGACGATACTCACCGCAATACTGACACCTATAGCGGTCCCGGATGTAAATCCGAGCACGCTTCATGGTAGTTTCGCGCCTGTTCCGCCTGACGTGGATATAATGCCTCAGGCGGATAACTGATGGCACCCTGAAGACGGTTGAAGGCGAATGCAGTACATTGTCACCATCATATTCCTCGATGAAAACTGCTCCCCTGAAACAGAGGCATACTGCCTTTGCGACACCGACTGTGCCCAACGGCTCGAACGAAAAATTAAGCAATAAAACGCGGCCCGATAACAAAAGCTTTTCACCTCCTTTTTGCGGTCAGCAGATTTTCAATAAAATTACTTTTTGCCTTATAAATCTAGTTTGCCGTAAATGCGTGCTGTTTACAAAGGCTCTGTTTTCTATTCAATAAAATACCCTTAAATCTGCAGATAATGCAAGATATTGTAGTCTTAATTTTTGATTAAGCAATATGTAGGGAATCTACCTACTACAACAAGTTTCGATCGCGGACCGGGCAAACAAGGTTTTGTGAAGATTCGACAACAAAATGCAATTTTTATATCTTGTAATTATATCATTTTATTAGGGATAAAGACATAAAAAACTTTAATAATCTTTTTCTGAAATAGGATATGAACGCTAGAACAATACGGAGTTTTAACGTTCCTGTTGATATTTGGAAGATTGTTGAAAATTGGGCAAAAACAGAGAATTTCACCTCTGACGAGTCAAAGCAAGATAGAAGAAAGTGGCATAAATCGGGCGGCGTCTTAAATTCCAAAATTAACGTCGAGGTGCTAAAAGACGGCGATGCTTACCGGCTGGAAGCATGGTTGGAGCCAAGCCTTCTGACACGAATAATTACTATTTTTGCCGCAGCGAGAGAAATGGCTTTGGAGTCCGGCGGCTACGTACTTGTGTTGCAGCGTACAGAAGCCAGAGATGCCGTTAACAGGCTGCTAATTGACCTTGGCCAGCCATTGATTCAATAAAGCTAAGAAAAAATAAAAGTTAGCTAAATTTTTACTTGGCCAAAATAAAAATCCCCATTTTCTTTTTGAGAAATGGGGATTATTCCAAGCATCGTTAATAAGCAATTTTATTTTTTTATTTACTGAGGCCTTACTGTGACATAGAATGTCCTACCCTGACGCGATACGAGCAAAAGGACAGGTTTCCCGGTGGCGCCTTCAAGTGCAGATTGCACATCGTCCAATGTTTTCACGGTTTTACCGTTAAGCTCCAATATCACGTCGCCTCTGTCAATACCCGCTTCAGCTGCCGGTCCGGAAGGATCAACGCCTGTCACCAAAACGCCGTCAGTTGAATCAAGCTGCAGTTGCCTTGCCAATTGATCGGTCAAGGGCTGCACGGTGATCCCGAGTTTGCCGCCCTTTCCGCCCTGCTGATTATTATTACCCGAAGAAGGTTGGTTAGAAGCGTTTTCGTACTGGTATTCATCCAAAACTGCTTTTATCTCCATAGGTTTACCGTCCCTGATAATCGAGAGGGTAACCTCGCTGCCCGGAGCGGTACTAGCTATCTTGTTGCGGAGCGCGTTGCCGTCTTCGATTTTTTCGCCATTTACTGCAGTAATTACGTCCCTGCGACGAATACCGGCTTTTTCTGCTGCGCTGCCCTGTCTTACATTGCTGACCAAAACTCCTGTAACATTTTCAAGATTCAATGCTTTTGCGGTATCGCCGGTCAAGTCCTGAATATTTATACCAAGCATTCCCCTGCGAACCTTTCCGTCTTTCAGCAGTTGTTCCATAACGGATTTAGCCATGTTCGAGGGGATGGCAAACCCGATTCCGATATTCCCGCCGCTGGGCCCGCCGGATAGAATCTGGGAATTTATTCCAATAAGTTCACCGTTCAGATTTACTAGGGCACCGCCGGAATTGCCTCTGTTAATCGGGGCATCAGTTTGAAGAAAGTCCTCAAAAGAATCGTTGCTGGACCCGTAGCTAAGCCCTGTACGCCTGCCTTTTGCCGAAATGATGCCGGCCGTTACTGTTTGGCCGATGCCGAGCGGGTTTCCGATCGCCAGGACTATGTCTCCCACGCGGACAGCATCTGAGTTTCCTAGCGTAAGGAAAGGCATATTCTGAGAATCAATCTTTAGAACTGCAAGATCCGTAGGCGGGTCGCTGCCGACCAGCTTGGCTTCATAAGTCTGGTTATTTGAAAGAATTACGGTAATTTTATCGGCTCCGTCAATGACGTGATTGTTTGTCAGAATGGTTCCATCCGCACTGACAAGCACTCCTGAGCCGATTCCTCTTTCAATCTGCGGCCCGCGCGGTATCCTGCCGGGCCCGAAAATATCGTCGCCAAAAGGAAAATCAGTCTGCGAAGATGTGTTTCTGTGCTCGGCCTCGATTCTTACCACTGCAGGCGAGGTTTTTTCAACAACGTCAGCATATGAAGTGCGTACCCCGTTTACGACTATCGGAGCTTGCGGCTGCTGCGCCTCAGGGGAAGATGGCGGGTTAGGTTCAGTACCAGTCAGGTTTCTACAGGCACTTGCCGTAAAAGCCAAAATCAAGGCAAGTAAAAGATATTTAAAATGGCTGGACATAATATGTTGTCTCCAAAACGATTATAAACAATTACTAAAATGAGTAACGCCCTGTATATCAACTTAGATGCAATAATTTTATATTTTTAGAGGCCGGATTAGGAAATTTCATGAAAAAAATTCTTCAAAATTAAAAAAATTAGGCTAAAATTAAAACCACAACCCGTCTAATAATCAAAGGGATTTTTTTACAATTAGCCCATTTGAAAAGCTAAATCATTTGTCAAAATTTTTTATTTTTTGTTTTTGATTGACTAACAGATCGAATGCAAAAGGATTTTAGAGTTTGTTTTCAGGATGTTTGGAGATCATTCAATTTATAACAAATTTTGGAGGTAATTTAGCCATGATGAGTGTCCACCGTTTCAGAAGGGAAGCGCTTCTGTATTATTACCGCAAAAAAAGCCCGATGATCCAGGATATTGAAACTCTCCTTAAGGAATACCATAGAACAGACTCTGAAAATAAAAAAATGAAGTGTCTGGTCTATATTTACCTGATGTGTAAACACTATTTATCAACCAAAGCTCTAGGAAAAAGGCGGGACGGAATTCAAACGCTTTTAGAAGAAACTAAACAAATTCTGGATAGCCCAGGGTTTATGACAAAAATCCAGAACAAAGCCAGAGGCTTGCACTATTCGAGTGGTTATAAAACTCGAATAACATCTACAACAAACTCATTCAAAACGCTTGAACCAACATACCAGATAGAAGGGATCTTGCCGCAAAAGAATTTTGTAGACAAAATGAACCTGCATTGGGAGCAGTTTCTAGATGCACCGAAATATTTGGGAGCAAATGACTTAACTTTTGAGGTTCGAGTAGAGAATGATAGACAATATCTGCTTGACTGGACTCAAAGTACCGTAACCGATGCTTTAGATGTGTATTACGAAAATTGGACTAAAGGTTATGATCGTCAGTTTGTTTATTTGAATGCTGAACAAAGACAGCAATACCTGATGAGAGTCGGGGCTGGAAGAATATATAACTACCTTACAAACACTCCTTTTGCTGGAGAGACTAGTTTAATTTCACCGGGTAG
>DATLZX010000210.1:0-2098 GCA_035573795.1 Pyrinomonadaceae bacterium
AACCCGCCGCGTACTGCTTGAATTCAAAGGCAAACAGCCCTCGATGGAAACCACCGACACCTACGAATCAGCCGTCAGGGCTTCGCAAAGCGTCAGGAATTTCCGCCTTGCAATCCTTGCCGATGAATCCGGCTCGCAGGAAATGGAATCCTTCTTTAAAACCGTGATGGCAAACAGGGGAACAAAATGCGAGTTCTTTACGGACAGAAAGTCTGCCCTGGAGTGGCTGCTTTCGAAAAAAGGCTGATTTTAGGTGAAGTTTTTGATGCTTTAGCTAAACCATAAGCTCGGATAATGACCCACTCATGGCAAGTATGTCCTCACCTTACTTCAAGCCCTTTTTTACTCATTTATTAATTGATTCTTCCCCTCTTAAAATAACTGACATATCTCAGCAGGATCGAATTTCACATACTATTTTCTTCTGATTTTTCAAATAATGTATTTTTTATGTATTTGTAGATTAACCCGCTTTGAATATAACCTTTTGCTTTATACCTTTTTCTTTGGCTCATTAAAACGGGCCCTATTCGCAATTTCATGAGCAAGAAACCAGGCTCGATCATCAAAGCTGAATATTTCCTCTTTCGGGCGGTTTTTGGATTTTTGCAATTTCTGCCCGAACCGATAGCAGTTGCTTTTTCTAAAACGCTTGCCATTTTGCTTTACTCTCTGATTCCTTCTTTCCGACGGGTCGGGCTCAGAAATCTCGATATAGCTTTTCCCGATTTACCCTTGTCTGAAAAAAAGCGAATCTTACGAAAATCCTTTTCGAACCTGGGCAGAATGCTTGCAGAGATCAGCCAATTCCAAAAACTCGATAAATCCGATTTCGCTAAAAAGATTATTTTCGACTTTGATAATGAGGCCCTCGAACTTTATGAAAAAGTTAAAAGAGGTGAAACTGGCGTCCTTATCGTAACGGCGCATTTGGGCAATTGGGAGCTATTTGTTTATTCCTTCGCAGCGCTTTTTCAGCCGATGTCGTATCTTGCCCGCCCGCTCGATAACCCTCTGCTTGAGGAGTTTACTTCCCGCCTTCGCTCCAGGTTTGGCAATCAACCAATCAACAAGAGAAATTCACTGCTAAAGGCAGCTTCTATCCTGAAAAAGGGACAGATTCTCGGCCTGCTTGCTGATATCAATACCCATCCAAAAGAAGCAGTCTTTGTGCCTTTTTTCAATCAGCTTGCTGCAACGTCGTCCGGGCCGGCGCTTTTAGCCCTCAGGGCCGGCAGCCCTTTAGTCCCGCTTTTTTGCGTCTATGATGAAAATGAAAGAATCTACAAAGTCATACGCGGCAGCATCATCTATCCGGATTCAACCCTGACCGACAAAGAACAAATTAAACACCTAACCCGGCTTTATACTGCCGAAATCGAAAAGGTCGTAAGAAAATTTCCCGAGCAGTGGGTCTGGATACACCGCCGCTGGAAAACAAGGCCGCCCGGCGAGCCTCCGCTTTATTAACAATCTCTAATAAACGTTAAAAAATCTTTAAGCTCCGCTAAATCAATTACTTGACTTCTAACAGCATTTATTTTTGATACCCTCTTTGCCGGCCTCTGTTTTGTTGAAAGTAAACATTGTTTTTATTTTCTAAACCATGTTATTATGCTACTGGCTTTATTTTCCACGAGGTAAATCCCCAAATCCGCCCCCTCGATTTCCTTTAGTCTAATTTTTACCTGAAATAATCATTTTTAGTTGAAACAGCACAGAATTTCTGACAGCCTCTTACCATTTTGCGATGAAACGCCTCCCACTGTTTACCCTTGCACTTGCAGTAATACTACTGGTTTTCGATTTTCTGTTGGTTGTATTTTATACCGCCTCTAAATTTGAATTCTTGTATTTTGCCATCACTCCGGGCATTGCTCATTTTCTTGCAGCTTTCACCGTAACAGGTTCCGTTCTGGTTTCGTGTTCACTGATTTACTGGTTCAGGAAAGACCGCCTCGAGCAGGCAGCTAAAGAAAAATTGATTGCGGAATTGTCAGAGAGCGAGAGGCGTTTTCGCGAGCTGTTCGATCTCAGCCAGGCATTTATCTGCATCCATACGCCGGAGGGCATCATAACCTCCGTTAATCAAAGGGCC
>DATLZX010000211.1:0-3187 GCA_035573795.1 Pyrinomonadaceae bacterium
TTTCAAACGCGGCTTGGCTAAACGAGCCTCGAAAAGTGATGGATATCTTAAGGGTGCAACAGTTTGATAATATGGCAATCTATAGGCTTGCCATTATGGCGGATATTTCCTATTCAAACAAAGCTGAGGCTGCAAAGCAATCTTTGGGTCAGCCTGCGGCGACGGATCACCAGTTGATGGAAGCAGTTGCGGCTGGCGATGAGTCTGCCTTTGAAGAGCTGATGTCGAGGCATTCTGCGGCTTTGATAAACTTTCTCTATCGCTTTATAGGTAACAGGGAAGATGCAATAGATATCGCACAGGAAACTTTCGTCAGAATTTTTCTTGCTGCAGATAGATACAAGAGCAATTTCGCTTTTACAACATACCTTTACAGAATTGCCTCTAATCTGGCCATCTCACATCTCAGGTCAAGAAAGCGGCGGTTTATTTTCAATTTCTCAGATTTTTTCGGCAGCAGGGAAAGTGGCCGTGAGCATTCGTTTGAACCGGAGGATAAAAGGAAAGGGCCTGACCTGGAGTTTGAAGAAACTACCAAAGAGGCTTTGATTATTCGGGCTTTGATGTCTTTGCCTGAAAAATATCGTCTGCCTATCGTATTGCGCGATATACAAGAGCACAGTTATGAACAGGTAGCGAGTATTCTCAACCTCGGGCTAGGGACTACTAAGTCCAGAATCAGCCGCGGGCGGCAGTTATTGCGTAAAAAGCTGGACAGTCTGGATGTTCGCCCTTGAGGGTTTTTGATTTGGCAAGTGCGTCGCCCTTTTTTTAAAAATTTATGTATGGACAAGATGACAATTATTCAGAACTTTTAGCCGGGCTCAGGCGGCTGGAGAAAATTCAAGCGCCTGATGATTTCAATCAACGGGTGTTAAAAAGAATTAAACAATACAAAACGGCTGATGAAAACCGCAATACAGAATCTGCAATTTTTATATGGCGCAAGTATGCGGTTGCCTCAATTTTAATAACTCTCTTGGTTGTTACTGCCGCTTATTTATTTCTCAAATGGGATAGCCAGACTAAATCCTCGCTAACTGCAGCAAACAAGTCCGAAAATCAATCACTTGAAGAAAATGCCCGCCAATCAGTCGAACCAAAAGAACCTGACTCAATTAATAACAAAGGTAAAGATTTAGCCGGGCTGTCCGGCAACGAAGATGTCGCCTTACAGGAAAAACCTATCTCACAGGAAAAACCTATTGAGAGATCCGAAACAAAAAGTAGCTTGCCCTCAAATGACCACTCCGCCAAAATCAGCAAAAATTCCGGGCAAAGATATGGCAGACGCAACTCCAAGGCACCGAACAGACTGCCGGCAAATAATTCGAATGATGAAATAACCGGCCTAGAATCTGAAGATAAGGCTGCCGAGTCCGCAAAAGCTCCTCTTTATCCTTCCGGCATCGGGGAGGTTATTTATCCCAAAGATGTTCTGAGCTTTCTGGGTGCTGAAACAAATTGTTTACAGGAAGGCTGCAAGGTCGTTTCGATAAAAAAAGGCAGCCGTGCCGAAGCATTGGGACTCAGAACAAATGACCTGATAATCGGCTTTGACGAAAACCCGATCAATAACAAAACCGTCTTTCAGGTTGGTGTAAAGATGAGATATCTGAGACTTAAGCGTGAAAACAATCTTATTTCGCTTGACCTCGGCAATAAATAGGAATTTTCCCTTAGAGCCTTCAAAACTCAGGCGAAAACAGGCCGAAGTTGATTATGAATTGGTTGTTTGGCATTTATTGAAGCATGACTGCTTGTAAACTAAGAGCCTCTGCATTCTCCTGCAGAGGTTTTTTAATTTACTAAACCACTCACAAAAAAATGATTAGCATCAGTAAATTAAAGAAGTATGAAAAAATAATTTATTCTAATCTATGAATCAACCTGCATTAGCAATATTGTACTTCTGACTTGAAGAGGTAAGATAAACAAGGCTGTTAAACAGTGTTAATCACATGAATTAAATAAATTATTTATTGACAATAGCTTACAATAATGATAAACACTCAGTTACGCTAAAAAAAATAGCAATTTACCGTTTTGCCCTTTGAGTATTTTTGTGTTGAAAAAAATTCTGGAAATTCGGTGAGATTAATAATTTTCTAGGGTATCTAAAAATTTCTCGGCAGCTTTTATAAGCTAAGCTGAATTTTGGTGGTAAGGAGTAGCAGGATATGTTTGCCCACACATTTAAGTTAAGAAGATTTACGTTTATTTTTGCCCTTTTTATAACTGCATTGGTTTTAGTTAATGAGGGCTACGGACAGCGCAACAGGACATTTATCCCAAGGAAGGTTACGCCTCAGGGAACAGATTTGATTTTAACCCCGACTGAGCCAACCACTGCGACTCCGGATGCAAATCCAGCCGCTGATCTTGATCAGTGTTTGAACGGGCCTTCAAGCACGCCTTCCGGCTGTGCATCGGCTGGTGCCTGGTCGAATGGTAATGCAAATGAAAATAATTCTCATTGGGCGGAAAACCAGTTTATCGCTTACAGGACTAAGCTCTCAAACCTTACTGCCGGTAGCACTTACACTCTCGTGATAGGTTACGATATTTTGACCAGTGGAAAAAGGTCAATTGACTACCTTGGGAGTTACAATGCAACTGAAACAACAGCCGATCCGTGCGCCGGAGTAACGCATTGCGGTTCATTTACCCCAACTACATTCTCCGTGCCCACAGATAATGTAACTGTTACAAATAATACTAATCCGAATACTAATTCACCGATTACCCAGATTCTTGGCCAGTTCACATTGTGGGGTGGAAGCTTTAGCAGCGTCACCTACAATACCTACGGCGGTGGTAATGAGCGGCAAATAACCGTTGTATTTACCGCAAGTGCCAGCCAGGCGTTGCTGGCATGGGGTGGGCATATTGCCTGGCAGGGCGACTGGGGTGCAGGGAATTCGGCAAGTGGCATCAACGGTTCGCCGTATCATATGAGGATTATCAGCCTGAATGGCCAGGGCGGAAATCAGGACCGCTCACTGAAAGCTACTGCCGTTATACCCTCCGGTGCCATTATTATCCAAAAGCAGGTTCAAAACCTCAACGGCAGCCAAACAAGCACAGTGCCCTTTTCATTCACTGCGAGCAGTTCTTTCACTCCGCTGAGCTTTACGCTGACAGACAATAATCCGTCTGGACCGGTTTCGAAACAGAGCGATGCCAT
>DATLZX010000212.1:0-5247 GCA_035573795.1 Pyrinomonadaceae bacterium
GTAATTTTTGGCGAATTGTCTGCTCGATAACCCTCGGCCCGGCAAAGCCAATCAGGGCTTTTGGCTCGGCTATTATAACGTCGCCCAGCATTGCAAAACTGGCGGTAACGCCGCCCGTTGTCGGATCAGTAAGCACTGAGATAAAGGGCAGATTACGCCGATCGAGTTCGGCAAGAGCTGCTGAGATTTTACCCATTTGCATCAAGCTCAAAGCGCCTTCTTGCATTCTGGCTCCGCCCGAGGCCGAGAAAATTATTACGGCTCCTTTTTCATCAATTGCGTATTCAATAAGGCGCGTAATTTTTTCGCCAACTGCTGAACCCATCGAGCCGCCAATAAAAGACATATCCATTGCAGCAGCAAAGGTCAGATGCTTGCCAACAAGTCCTTTTGCAGTAATTACGGCTTCCGCCAGGCCTGAGGCTTTTTTTGCCTGCTCGATTCGCTCTTTGTACGGCTTTGAATCGAAAAAACCCAGAGGGTCATCGGAAGTTATGTTTTCATCAAGTAGTTGATAGGCGCTTTCATCGAATATCTGGTCAAATCTCTCATTGGCAGAGATTTTAAAGTGGTATGAGCAATGCGTGCATACCTGCAGAGACTCTTTCAGCTCTCGCTTATAGAGTGGATTTTCGCACTCTGGACATTTAACGAAAATGCCTTCCGTTTTTACAGTGCGTTCGTTCTCTGCTGAAGAGCCTATTTTAGGTTTGTCCCGTCTGAACCAAGCCATAAATCACCATAAAAGTTGCAGCCATTGCTTGCATTTATCCATTCGCAAGCAAAGCCTTAGCAAAACTGCAAATGAAAGAAAAGAGTATCATAAGTTATTGTAAATCTACGACCCGGCCAGTGCCCCTGAAAAGCCTTTTTCAAAAGGGAGGAATGAATATCAAGGTTTTACAGTATTTAAAAAATTTTAATTTTTTAGTCTGCCGGATAGGAGAACAAATTACCTTTGAAGGATTTTTAGCATTTCGTTGTGGATAAACCCATTGCTCGCGCAGACAGGAGGTTTTCTAAGGTCGAAAGGCTGTCCAAAATAGTCCGTAACCCATCCGCCCGCTTCTTCTATCAAGAGCTTGCCTGCGGCCATGTCCCAGGGATTCAGGCCTTCTTCCCAAAAGCCATCAAACCTGCCGCATGCTACATATGCCATATCAATTGCTGCTGATCCATCGCGGCGGACCCCTCTTGAGGCGAAAAGCAGGTCTTCAAACTGCTGGGTAAGGTGCGGCCGCTGCTTTAGATCGTACGGGAAGCCGGTCACAAGAAGAGCGTCTTCGAGCCTGTTTGTTGTAGAAACTTTGATCGGCTTTCCATTTAGGGCGGCTCCTGCACCGCGTTCGGCAGTAAAAAGCTCATTTCTAGTGGGATCATAAGTTACGCCAAGGATTACCTCTCCTAAATGCTCCAGAGCAATGGTTACACAAAAGCAAGGGTATCCATGAGCATAATTGGTGGTTCCGTCAAGCGGGTCTATGATCCAAAGAAATTCACTGGCCAGGTTGTTTTTTCCGGATTCCTCTGCCAATATCGCATGACGCGGAAAGTAGGATTTGATTCTCTCGATAATCAAGTTTTCCGAGGCGATATCGGCTTCTGTAACAAGATTGATCGCACCTTTTTTCGAAACCGAGTCTATTTTTCCGAATTTCTCAAGCAAAATGCGCCCTGCATCGAGCGCTGTTTCAATAGCGAATTCCAGCATTTTAGGTTAATTGAATTACGGGCTGTTTCACTTGGGGTTACAGGCAGATTACGGCTTTCAGTTTCGTATAAATTGCGCCGGTCTGATTTATCTAAAAAAATCTTGCCTTTTTATCATAGAATTGTTTCGAGCAAATTATCTCAAAATTGCGATTATTTCAGTCTGAAAAGGTGCGGTGATGATTGCATCGTTTTCGGTTACAAATACATCAATTTCTGACCGGATGCCGAAATCACCCTCGAGATAGATTCCCGGTTCGATAGAAAACGCTGTTTGAGGGATAAGCTTTCGCGAGTCTCTGGTTTCCAGATTGTCAATGTTTGCACCGTTTCCGTGCCCTTCTTCTCCGATTGAATGTCCTGTGCGGTGAAGAAAGTTTTTACCATAGCCGGCCTTGGTGATTATACCGCGTGCAATATCGTCAACCTCAGCACCGGTTATGACGCGTCCGCTGCGAAAGGCATCCCTGACATAGCGAAATGCCGTTTGCTGGGCATTAAAAACAATGTCCCAGATTTTCGTATATTTTTCGGGCACGGAATCGCCGACAAATCCTACCCAGGTAAGGTCAGCTGCCGGGGCTTTGGGTTTTTTCACCTTTGAGACAGTATCTATCAAGACGAGGTCGCCGCGGCGGATGGGAGAGTTTCTATTATTTCTGGGGAAGTAATGCGGTGAGGCAGCGTTCTGATTCACTGCGACAATCATCGGTGAAGGCTCAAGCCCAACTTCTCCATAGCGACGCATCATAAATGCCTGTATATCAAGCTCGGTGGTTGGAATATCAGCCTCTATCCTTCTTTTGATTTCCGCAAACGCTTCGAGAATTATTTTCTGCATTTTTTCTGCAGCCTCTTTATGCATTGCTAGTTGCTCCGGTGTCCAGACGGCTTCGAATTTCTGGACAAGGTCTGCACTGGACAGCACTTCAACCCCGAGCGAACGCACCATTTCGATGGTTCCGGCATCTACGCGTGAAACGTAAGGGATATCATTGTTTGGCGAATATTGCATCGCGATACGCGGCCGGCCGTATGAGGGGGTTTTGTTTGCCAATAGAGCTGATTTTACAGAATCTTTAAGCGATTCCCAGGAAAGGTAGGCAATTTTCCTTCCCGGCAGGGTGTCAAGCTGTCCGGGCTCGATCACATGCACTATTTTGACCGGCTCACCCTGTGCCGGAACAAAATAAAACCAGCGGCGTGAGCCCCCAAGCCTTTCGGTCTTCAGGATTCTGGGTATCAAAATATCGCTGCCGCGAAAGTCATAAAACAGCCATCCGTCAAGTTTATTTTTCTTAAGCTCAGCCTGGATTTCGGCAATCCTCGCTTCAGAAGCTGACTGCGGCAATACGACATAAAACTGAGAGCAGGAAAAAACGAAAATAATTGCCAGAAAGATTTTTAGAGTTTTCATAAAATTGCACCTTTGCAATATCGGCCGGATCATGAATACTGCATTGAAAAATCATTCATTTTGCTTACTGTTTCTGTTTGAAAAAATTATCGGCAACCTCAAGAAATTCAACGATTTGCTGATCCCAATATTTCCAATTATGCTGGCCGGGAAGTTGGCGCCATTCATGCGGGATTTTCTTCTTTAGCAAGATTTCGATAAATTCGCGGTTATTTTGAAAGAGGAAATCTTCAGTCCCACAGTCCAGATAAAGAAAAGGGAGGTTTTTAATGTCCTCTGCACTGAGCTGTTGTGCGGCAAGAAATATGTCATTAAGCCTGCGGGTATTGCTGTCTGCCGGGCCGAAAACTTCTGATAAAGGCTTTGCAAGTTCAGGCCTTAATTGCAGCCCGAAACTTGCTGCACCCAATGCACCGCTAAAAGATCCGGCTAGCAGGAAATGCTTCGGGTATTTAAGTCCGAATTTGATCGCTCCATAGCCGCCCATAGAAAGTCCCGCAATCGCCCTTTTCTCTCTGGTATTGACTGTCCGAAATTTGGCGTCAATCTCGGGGATCAGTTCGTTGATAATATAACTTTCGTATTTATCGTCAGGTTTTGTGGCGCTGTCAACGTACCAACCGTTGTTGCCCTCCGGAGTAACTATGATTATCGAGTATTTAGCCGAGTATTCCACAAGGCGTGTCAATTTGACCCAGTTGTCATAATGGCCATAGAGTCCGTGGAGAAGAAAGATGACCGGATACCGGCTAGTCTCGTTTTTAGTGTCAGAGTAATCAGGGGGCAAAATTACACAATATGGCATCTCGCGTTTCATTAATTTGCTCGAAAGCCTTAATTCGCGGACGCGTTCAGACGATGACAGGTTGCTATTCTGCGATGCCGGAAGACATGAGTTTGCCTGTCCGCCGGCCGTGGATTTCGGCGCGGTGGCTGGCCGGCTATCTGATGGATTTTTTGCAATTTTAGTTAATTGCGGGTTGAGGCTTTTGGCCAGATTACGCGCCGGCAATTGCACAGAGCCAATGCTATAGCCCGAAAAGGCAAAGCTGAAGGCAAGGAAAAATGAGATTCTGGAAACGATAGATTTCATATCGGGCCGAGATTGATCAGATCAACCGAAAATACTCTTGAACCAGCCCTTGCCGTCATCTTCTTTGGCGACTATTTGGGCAAGTTCTCCCGGATCGAGCCATATTCCATTGCATTTATCGCAAACATCAACTACGACGGCGTCAAGGTTTGATTCTACAAGCATTCCGTCACACTTTGGGCATTTTAGGGCTAATTTGCGGGCTTCTTCTTCGGCTAGCTTTGCCCTCAGTTTTTCAAGAAGCTCTTTTTCTTTTCGATGAAAATACTCATTTTCGAGTGCGCGGCCTCTGTCGTCTAGTTCTATCGGCATAATTTTCTATAGTTTGGATCCCGGGGTTTTTTATTCCGTTATTAAATGGAAGCTTTAAGTGCTTTAGTTCAAACAATTTCTAAAAATTTGAATTGAATATAAGGGAATTTTTCAGCACTCCTTTTGTTATCAAAATAACAAAATGCTGCCCTAGTTCAAAGCAGGCTCAGCAGCGGACTGGGTTTATGTTGGGCAAATCAGGCTTTGTATGAAATTTTGTTGTTAGCACAATAATACACGACTACGGAAATACGCTGCTTGGAATCAAATCTTGCTGCGATCGTTCGACATTGCGGCTTTCGGGAAAAAGTCAGATCCTGCAGAAAGTAAACTGAAAGGCTTCAATAATTTAGCCTCAGCTTTCCGATTTATGTATTGAACGGATGCGTTGTCGGGCTTTTTTAGAGCGGCGAAAAGTGGCTCGTCTTTTCAGGTTATGCTCCGCCCAGTCAGAAACCTGTTTGAATGGATGCCAGTCGAAATTCTCGAGTGGCAAAACCTCGCTGGCGGCATGCTGGAGCCGCTTGGTGCTGAAAGCTACAAAAAATACCGCCAGATTGTACAGAACGCCAACTATGATGACCAGCCAACCCGGCGCAAGGCCTATACTTGCCCGAGAGATGAATATATCAAAGAATTTTTCGAGATCTTCGGGCGTTTCAGTTGGGATTGGCTCAGGGTGAATGTAGATTTTCAGCGTCCAGGACAATGCCAA
>DATLZX010000213.1:0-3369 GCA_035573795.1 Pyrinomonadaceae bacterium
CGCTGCCCTTACAAGCTGGCCGCCCTTGCCAGGCCTCAGCTCTACGTTATGAACCTCTGTTCCAAGCGGTATGTTCTTTATCGGCAGTGCGTTGCCGGGCAAAATGTCGGCATCCTCACCGCTTAAAACCGTTGCATTTACCTTCAGCCCGACCGGCGCCAGTATGTAACGCTTTTCTCCGTCGGCATAATTGATCAAGGCGATATGTGCCGAGCGGTTCGGGTCATATTCAATCTGGGCTACCCGGCCGGGAACGCCGAATTTATCCCTTTTGAAATCAATGATCCGATAAAATCTTTTATGGCCTCCGCCGCGCCGCCTTACCGTTATCCGCCCATCGTTGTTTCTTGCTGAAATTCGCTTTTTCGGCACAAGCAGGCTTTTTTCTGGCTCGGCCCCGGGCGTAAGTTCATCGCGCGTCAAATAGGTTTGATAACGCCTTGCTGGTGATGTCGGTTTTAATCTCTTGATTCCCATATTGTTCCGCTCCGGATTATTCTGCCCTTTTTCTTTGCGTCGTCTGCAGGCTGCTTTTAAGCCATTCCGGACCTAATTCTTCTTCCTTCCTCGATAAACCCTAGATTGCTTCTCCGTAATCAACCATGGGTTCACCTTTTCGCAGCGTTACGTAGGCCTTCTTCCATGATGGCCTTCGTCCCATGGTTCTGCCCCGGCGTTTTAGTTTTCCTTCATAGCAGATAGTTCTTACCTGTGCGACCTTCACATTGAAAATTTCTTCGACCGCACGCTTGATATCTGTTTTAGACGCCCTGTTATCAACACGAAAGGTTAGCACCTGGCCGCTGTTCTTTCTTGAGGACTCCTCGCTGGAATCCTCCTTGAGCAATACGCTTTTTTCCGTGATTACCGGAGCTTTCAAGATTTCCCAAATTCCGAGTTCGCTCATTATTCTTCACCCTCCGCTTTTTCAGTCTGGGTTGTTTTTTTCTTGCGGGTTTTCGTTGCGGCCTCGCTGTCTGCCTTAGCAGTTGTTTTGGCTGCTTTTTCTTTTTCTTCGCTGCTTGCTGCCCTCTTGCGCGTTGCCTTTGGCTTGGCCTCGCTTACGGATTGCTCCTGTGAGGTTTCACCTTTGGCGGCATTTGTTTCCCCCTCTGATGCAGATTCTCGGCCGGGATCCAGCAAACGCTCTATTTCCTGTATGGCATTTTGTGAAAACACCAGTTTTTCATGATAGAGAATATCGTATATATTCAGCCCGAAACTGTTTGTAACCTTTGTCTTCTGCACATTTCGTGCTGAAAGGATCAGATTCGCATTTTCCAGAGAATCAATTACCAGTGTCTTTTCGGCTGCGCCGAGCCTTCCCATTGCACTTATGAATTCTTTGGTTTTCGGCGCATCGAATTTCAGTTCATCAACTACGATTATGTTTCCCTCACGAAGCCTTTCCGAAAGTGCGCTCCTTAATGCCCCGCGGCGCATTTTCTTGGGAATGCTATATGACCAATCCCTTGGCTGGGGCCCATGCACGTTTCCGCCTCCTTTCCATAAAGGCGATCTGAGGCTTGCAACCCTTGCCCGGCCGGTGCCCTTCTGTTTCCAGAGCTTGCGTCCCGAACCGGAAACATTCCCGCGAGTTTTTGTCGCAGATGTTCCCTGCCTGGCATTTGCACGAAAATTTACCAATGCGGCATGAATAAGCGGTTCGTTGAGCTCCACGCCAAACACCGAGTCCGACAAATTCAATTCGCCGACTTCTTTATTCTTCAGATTGCGAACCTTTACGGTAGGCATAATTCTTTTCCTTCTTTCCCTTAGCTTCACTGGCTCGATTCGGCATTTTTACCAATCGCACCGTTTCGAGTAACTAAACTTTTGCCTGAAATCACGCTCAGTATGATTTGCACCATCTGCCCTGCATTTGTCAGGGTCAGATTTCCGGCCGGCGTCAAAATAGAGCTTTTGCCTGAAGTGCTCACCGGTTAAGCGCTTTTCTTTACAATTACTAGGCTGCCGTTGGCCCCTGGCACTGCACCGCGGACAAGCAGCAGGTTGTTCTCAACGTCAACTTTAGCCACTGTAAGCCCTTTGATTGTCACCCTTGCATTTCCCATATGACCGGAAGAGCGGGTGCCTTTGATTACCCTTGATGGAAAAGCCGAGGCTCCGATTGATCCTGGTTTCCGCACATTCATCGAGCCATGCGACTCAGGACCTCGCCCGAAATTGTGCCTTTTGACTGTTCCGGCGAATCCCCTTCCCTTTGAACGGCCGATTACCTCGATGCGGTCGCCGTCGGCAAATAGATCCACCTTCACCTGGTCGCCTACTGCTGCCTCAGGCTCCGTGTTCAGCCTGATCTCTTTCAGGATCCGTGTAGGCGGTATCCCTCCGCCGGTTTTTTCAAAGTGCCCACGCAGCGGCTTGGTAACATTTTTCGGTTTCACCGGCTTTTCCTCTACCAAGCCAAGCTGTACGGCATTGTAACCATCTTTGCCGCTAGCTTTTTTTGTTTGTACAACAACGCAGGGGCCGGCCTTAATTACGGTAACCGGTGTTACCGTGCCATCCTCGGCGAATATCTGCGTCATTCCTATTTTTCTTCCAATAATCCCGCTAATCATAATTTTCCTGCGGCTTTTCTGCTTCTATGGCAGTTTTTGATTTCCTGCTAACACCTTATTTGTAAACACTTTAGGGGCTTCAACCCTATTTCTTGTCAAATGCCTTGATTTCAACATCCACACCGGCCGGCAAATCAAGCCTCATTAATGCATCTACTGTCTCTGGCGTTGGATCGAGGATATCCATTAATCGCTTATGAGTCCTGATCTCGAACTGCTCACGAGACTTCTTGTCCACGTGCGGCGATCGCAGTACTGTCCAGCGGTTCTTCACTGTTGGAAGCGGGATCGGGCCGGCTATCCTGGCCTTGGTCCGCTTGGCAGTCTCTACGATTTCCTGTGTAGATTGGTCAAGCACGCGGTGATCGTATGCCTTGAGCTTGATTCTGATTTTTTCGTTTAACATATCCTTATTTCAAATCAACAGTTTGCCACTCGAATCAGCAGTTTCTTGCAAACCCGAAACTGCTCTCTTAGGTTCTTTGAAACTGCAGCCGGCCGCCCGAATTTGGTAACTTTACCCCCGACTTTCGCCTTTGTTTGGCTAGATTAGTCGAGGACTTCCGTTACCGTGCCGGCACCGACCGTGCGGCCGCCCTCGCGGATAGCGAAGCGGAGACCTTTTTCCATTGCGATCGGGGCTATCAGCTCTACCTCCATCTGGACGTTATCGCCCGGCATCACCATCTCTACGCCCTCAGGCAGCTTAGCCACCCCGGTCACGTCCGTAGTCCTGAAGTAAAACTGCGGCCGGTATCCGGAGAAAAACGGTGTGTGCCGTCCC
>DATLZX010000214.1:0-7261 GCA_035573795.1 Pyrinomonadaceae bacterium
CGGGTTAGAAGCCCTTTATCTTGAAAATGGTAAGATGGTTCAGGCAACTGCTAAGGAGAGCCCTTCGATACAATTTAAAATTCTTAATTCTCAAGAATATAAGTCCGGAGAGATAACTGCGGTCAGGCAAATCCAACTGAAGCTTGATAACGGCAATCCCTCATATGCTGAAACAGATGGGCGAAGCACGATTGAGCTGGACGCTGATACAAAAGGTGAAGCTACTTCAAATAAAAAACTTTCTGCAGATAAGCTGATTGCTGAATTTTTTCCGGGAGGCAAAAACTTTCGTCGAACAAGAGCTATCGGTAATGCCGAGCTGGTAGTTGAACCATTAGTTAAAAACGAACAGACTTATCGAACGGTTGTAAATTCGCCTGAATTTGATTGTACGTTTTTTGAAAATGTGAATGCAGCAAGGCAATGTGTAACAGGCACACCTGCAAATGCTCTCCGAGAGCCATCCACAAAGAAAGATGGCTCCGGCATACAGAAATTGTCTGCTGCCAAAATGTCTGCCGATTTCGACGAAAAATCGCGTGATGTTGCTCAATTAAAAGCTGAAGGCGGAGCGAAATTCAATGAACTAGACAAAAACGGCGTTGCACGAGAAATAATTTATACAGCTTCCGATGGAGTAATCAGGCTCAGAGGTGGTGAGCCAACCGGGTGGGATTCGAATGCACGCATTCGTGCAAAAGAAATAGATATAAACACACGAGATCAGAAAAGCTTTGCAAAAGGCGCAGTAAGCACAACCTACTACAGCCAAAAGCAGACAAACTCCAGCACTCCTTTTACCTCGGCCGGAAAGCCTGTCTTCATTACTGCCGACAGTGCAGTCTTTGATGACAAGAACCAAAGCGCTGTGTATGAGGGGAACGCCAGGGCTTGGCAGGAAAATAATTATGTCAGAGCCGATAAATTCATGATTGATCAGGCATCAGGTAAATTCCAGGCAGACGGAAAAGTCCAGAGCCTTTTATTCGAAGCTCCAAGAATTGGGTCTGAAAAATCCAGCAAGTCACCCGTTTCAGCACTAGCCGATTCTTTGCTGTTTTTACGAGATGAACGCAAACTTATTTATACCGGCAATGTGAATATAAGACAGGCTGGAGACAGAATCGTTTCTGGAAGGGCGGAAATTATATTTGATGAAAAAGGCGAGGTTGCAGAATCAAATTTTAGTGAGAATGTAACTATATCTCAGCCGGGAAGACGCGCATTTGCCGATTTTGTTACATATTCCGCTGCAAAGAATGAGGTTATTTTAAGGGGGCAGCCTGTCAGGGTAGAAGACTCGGAGAATGGATCTACGTCAGCAGGAGAGCTGCGTATAAACACAGTCAATAATCAGGTTGCAAGCGAGGGCAAACAGATGAACAATCCATCCGGACGCTCCCGAACAGTTTATAAAATCAAACCAAATTAAAGCGACCTTAGCATACAATTTGTATTAATGAATGATATTCAGACAGGATCAAGCACTAGGGGTTATTTCGAGCAGAGTTTCAAAGCTGGAATTATCGCGGATAACCTTGTCAAGACTTACTCAGGCCGCCGTGTGGTTGATGAAGTCTCTCTGACCTTAAACAGTGCTGAAATCGTCGGTCTGCTTGGTGCAAATGGGGCAGGGAAAACAACCACCTTTTATATGCTGGTAGGCCTGGAAAGAGTAGATGCAGGCCGTATTGCACTGGGAGATTATGAAATCACAGAGCTGCCGATGTATCTTAGGGCACGTCTGGGAATAGGATATTTGCCACAAGAGGCATCTGTATTCCGTAAACTGACTGCCGAGCAAAATATTCTTGCTGTGCTTGAAACACGTTCAATTTCCAGAGATGAACGACATAGAAAACTCGAAAACCTTCTGGAAGAATTCGGCTTAAATGAAGTCAGAAATGTTCGCGGTGAATCGCTCTCGGGTGGAGAAAGAAGAAGAGTGGAAATAGCACGATGTCTTGCTGCTGAACCGAAATTTATTTTGCTTGATGAGCCGTTTGCTGGTATTGACCCGCTTGCGATAGATGACATACGTGAAATGATTCTATATCTCAAGCGACAAGGAATCGGAATACTGATAACCGATCATAACGTCAGAGAAACTCTTGGAATAACTGACCGGGCATATATTCTCTCAGACGGAAAAATACTACGTGAGGGTACACCGGAAGAGTTGGTTTCCGATCCAGAGGTAAGGCTGCATTATTTAGGCGAGCGGTTCAGATTATAGGTTTCCCAATCATCTGAAACTAGCTTTGTGCTCAGTGTAACCTATGTGTTTAGTGTGTATATAAAATTGTAAACACCCTTCCGCGTCATCAAAAGTATGTTCTTAAACAGTGGGGCGCTGATCAATTTGTTTATAAATCCGCTGAAATTAAATCTTCCAGAGTTTCGCGTCGCCTAATAAGAGTGTATTTCTTGTCGTCATCCGTCAAAACAACTGCGGGAAGAGGTCTGCCATTGTACTGCGATGCCTGAGATAATGAGTAAGCTCCACAATTCAATAGCGCTAATAAATCACCAGACTGCATACCGTCCGGCAGTAAGCGATAGTCTGGCAGACGGTTTTCTCCCTCAATGTCAAAATAAACATCTCCGCCATCACATAACGGGCCTGCAATTTTATATCTAGTGTTATGTGACATATCAGCTTTTGTGGCAGCGATTGTGTGGTAGTACCATTTATATGTTTCCATTGACAGGAGGATGTTGAATCCGGCATCTGTAAGCAGCCAAAGATCTTCATTATGACCTACCTGCTGCGATGATTTATCAATAGGACGTGATTTATGATTTCGAATTGATGTCAGGCATGTTCCCGCATCAGCAATGATAAACCTGCCTGGTTCGATTAGTAGTTCAAGCTTATTCAAATAATTGATTATATCCTCTGAAAACCCTGCATCATTAACAAAGCTGAGTGCCTTTTTATATGCTGAGTGTATGGCATCTGATGGCGAGTAGCAGGAGCTGAGCAATTCGGCCTGAGCCCTTGCTATTGTGTTTGCAACTTCTACACCTTTAAGGTAATCAACAGGGAAGCCGCCTCCAAGGTTAATGTGGTCTAACTTAGTCCCTTTATGTTGGATCATTTCAGCAGCAGTTTCGAAAAGAGTAGCTAACGCTGCTGCAAATGTCTCAGGATCCGGATTTTGTGAGCCGATGTGTAGATGTACACCGCAGATGTTTAAATTTTCGCTTTTGCCGAATACTTCAGCAGCCTGAAATACTTCGGACTTCAACATGCCGAATTTTGAAGTGAGCAATGCAGTTTTCAGCCCTGAGTGAGTCGCGGTTTCGATTTCTGGCACAATCCTGAGGCTGACTCTTGCCTTTTTATTCAATCTTTTTGCTACTTGATCAATCAGGCCAAGTTCATAAACAGAGTCAACCTGTATTGCGTAGATTTCTGATTTGATTGCAAGTTCAAGCTCCCATTCTTCCTTTGATGTGCCATTAAATACTATTTGGTCTCCGGCAAACCCACATTTAAGCGCCTTGTAAAGTTCCCCGCCTGAATTAACTTCCAGATCGCTGTCGCATTCTTTAATTACTCTCAATATGCCCAAGGTTGACATTGCCTTGGCAGCATAACAGATCTTAAGTTTACGATTTATTTTGTTTTGAATTTCCTTGAGTTGATTTATGTTATGTTTAATTCTTGGTTTGCTATAAACAAACAAAGGTGTGCCGAATTCATCAGCTAGTTTTCTAACATCAATTCCATTAATGTGCAGATGATTATCAATACTTTCTAAATAACCGGGGATTTCCCAGTTTTTATTTGGCGTATTCATTCTAGAGTATTTATGAATTTTGTTTGAGTTGATACAAAATATTTCTCTTCTGGAGTTTTATGACCTACAACTGAAAATTATTTTTATTTTGCAGTGGGTTCAAGACGTATACCGCTGCCTCGTGGATACAGTCCTGGAAGTGATATAGGGAGCCTGCCATAAAAACCGTTTAATCCCAGTATAGCCCTGGCTGCAGCATTCTGCAGGCTTCTCATCTCACCATAAGCAACTATGTATGTTTTGACATCTGGAAAGTTCAAAAGAATATATGGGTTGCCAAAACTTATTACAATAACAGTCTTACCATTTGATATCGCTTTGCTGAGTATATCGGCACCTTTTTGAGGGATGCCGACGCTGTTTTTCGCTCCTGACCTGACTCTGCCGTAAAGCCCAAAAATCAAAATGTCAGCTGTGTCAGCGAGTTTTGTTGCATTCTGATACTGCTCATCACTTGAATTTTCCTGTAAATACTGAGATTGAAATTTTAATTGGCCTGCTCTCAATGTCGAGAGAAAAGGAGCCATTGTTTGCGGGCCATCAAATCCGTTTGAAATCCCTATCACTGCGATTTTCTTTCTGTTATTGATTGGCAATACGCCGGCTTCGTTTTTTACAAGGGTGATTGAACGATCAGCAATTGTGTTAGATAGCTCTACGCTTTCCCTGCCTGACACATCAAGGTCAATCTTATCCAAGTTAGTAAGCCTGTTTTTTTCAAGGCCAACAGCGTATTTCCAAGCCAATTGCCGCCTGACGGATTCATTTATTCGCTCGATTGGCAGCCGTCCCGATTCAACTGCTGTTTTGATACCTTTCAGCATTGCATCCGGATCCGATGGCTTTTCAAGGATGTCCGTTCCGGCCAGCAAAGCCCTTACACCGGCTTCTTCCTGTGTAAAATAAAGAGTCAGGCCACTCATTGACATTGCGTCGGATACGATCAATCCCTGAAAGCCTAATTTACTTCGTAATAAGTCGGTCTGAATTATCTTCGAGAGAGTTGCTGGCACAGAGGCAGTTTCGCTTACTATCTCAGAACCTGCCTCAGCATCACCGCCTCGATAGTCTTTAAGAGGCTTGATTATTTCCGGATCAACTTTTGGTAAAGCGATATGGCCGATCATAACTGAGCCGATTCCGGCATCAATGGCTTTCTTAAAAGGTACAAGCTCAACAGAATTCAGCCTTTCCATCGGCAGGTCAATAACGGGAAGCCCTCTATGTGAATCAATATTAGTATCTCCGTGTCCAGGAAAATGTTTTGCGGTTGCTATTATGCCCTCGCTTTGTAGCCCTAGCATGAATGCAACACCAAAACGCGCAACATCCTCTGGATCTTCACCGAAACTCCTAACGTTTATCACTGGATTTGCAGCATTGTTATTTACGTCAAGTACAGGGGCATAAATATGCCGCATCCCGAGGGCCTTGGCCTCCTTTCCAGTTATTTCACCCATTTTCCTGGCAAGGTCAATGTCGCCAGTTGCAGTTACAGCCATTGCCCAGGGGAAATTTTCTGCATCTTCAAACCGCATTCCAACACCGGTTTCAGCATCCAGCGAGAATAAAAGCGGAACTTTGGCAAGCTCTTGCAGGCGGTTTCCAAGTATTACAGTTTCATAGATCGGAGCTCCGAAAAAAATAATACCGCCGATTTTGTTTTCGACAACCTGCCGTTTTAATTCCAGAAAAAACCTGCTGTCGCGATTGGCAAACCGGGCGTTTACGCCGATGTGAACAAGCTGCCCGATTTTTTCGTCAAGAGACATTTTCGGCAGCATTTTATCTGCCCATTTGTAAGCTTTCTTATCAGGTGAAAGTGTTGAGTTTGCAGTACGGCTCTGTGCAAAAAGTTGAGGATGTGACAAGTTTGCAAGTAGCAAAATAAGTATTGATAAACAATGTCTGCGCATTTTTTTGAGTCAACCAATTTATTTTTCTGTATTAAGTTTACCGGGAATAACCAAACTCGAGGCAAAAGCAACCAGAATTGTAATAGCGCTTCCGATAAAAGCGTACCAAGGCCAAGCTATTGGCGTAGCCAAAAGTATGTAAAGCATAACCGAAGTGCTGACAAGCATTCCCGCAAGTGCGTGAATTTCTGAAGCACGCTTAAGTAGTGTTCCTACTAGAAATACTCCTAAAACCGGTCCATTGATCAAAGAAGCGACAGCTAGCGCCAGATTCAGCGCCGATGAATTTGCATTCCTCAAACTGACTGCAACGAGGATTTGGACAATTCCCGAGACGATTGTTAATATGCCGGCCACCCGTACAAGGTGCTTGTCGCCGGCATTTTTCGCAAAGGGTTTGTAAATATCATTTACCGCAGTTGCAGCGATAGAGTTCAGTGAGGATGAAAGAGCAGCAGCGAAAATTGCCGCAACCACCAGTCCTGAAAGTCCTGCCGGCATATGCTGCGTAATGAAATCCGGAAATACTCTGTCACCTGAAGTAAATGGAAAAGCACCGCTTGCCAGAGCGTATCCGTCCAACTGAAACGGTTTGTAAAAACTGAATAATAGTACGCCGATAAAAAGAAAGCCGATGAATTGAAGCAGCACCACAATGCCGGAAACTAGCAATGCAAACACGGCATCTCGCGATTTATCCGTACAAAGATATCTTTGTACAAGGAATTGATCTGTTCCGTGCGTTGACATTGTCAAAAAGCATCCGCCTATCAACCCGCCCCAGAATGTATAAGTTTTTGTTACGTCAAATGTGAAATCAAGTAGATTGAATTTACTGAACTCTCTGCCAATCTGAAGCGCTGTAGTCAATCCGCCATCTATGTTTTGCAAAAGGACGATTGCGGCAGCTAGCGCTCCGCCGATGTAGATAATCAACTGGACGACTTCAATCCAGATAACGGCTTCCATTCCTCCATAAAAGGTGAAAATTATCATTACTGTGCCAAGCAATAAAATGGAGCCGATGATTATCAAGGCAGGATCTGCCTGCGGCTGAAACGAAATATAGACTGCAGATAAGACAATCGCCGTCAGCAAAAGGCGAATACCATCTGCAATACAGCGCATGATGACGAAAAGGCTTGAAGTCAGGATCTTGACGCCGCCGCCAAACCTCTCGCCTAAAAGCTGATAGACGGTTTGTAGCTTTCCTTGAAAATAGAGTGGAATGAAGATCAGCGAAATAACTACTCTTCCAAGCAGATAACCGAAAACCAGCTGCAAAAATTCAAAATTCCCACCTTTTGCAAAAACGATTCCCGGAACTGAGATAAATGTGATCGTGCTAGTTTCAGTGGCTACAATGCTCATTGCTATTGCCCACCAGGGAACGCTCCTATCGCCTACAAAATAATCTTCAGTCGTTTCCTGTTTTCCCGCCGACCAGATACCTAGGGCAGTTATTCCGATTAGATAGCCAAAAATTATTATCAGGTCTATTGTTCGCATTGAAGATGAATTTTCCTGAGCGCTCTCCTT
>DATLZX010000215.1:0-4657 GCA_035573795.1 Pyrinomonadaceae bacterium
CTTAGCGGCGGAGCCGGCCTTATGTGCCCGAAACCGTATTGTGCAGGGTTGTTCGCAATCAAAATTGTAGCGAGTATGTTTGGAACATAATTGCGTGTTTCCTGCGGCAGATAAGGATAGGCTGCCCAGAAGTTTGCAACCCCGGCGCGGCTAATCGCACGGTCAACATTTCCCTCGCCGCAATTATATGCAGCTATGGCTAATTCCCAGTTTCCGTATCGGTTGTATAAGAACTTCAGGTATCTTGCGGATGCCCTGGTTGCCTCATCAAAGCTGTTTCTTTCGTCAACGTGAGCCGTTCTTTTTAGGCCAAAGCGGCTTGCCGTACCGGGAATGAACTGCCAAAGGCCTGAGGCCGCAGCCCAAGATACTGCCGTTGGCTTCCAGGCACTTTCAACTTGTCCCAGCCAGGCAACATTTTCCGGAACTCCCTCTTCACGAAAGATCCTTCTTGCCATTGGCATAAACAGCCCTGAGCGGTAAAGGCCGACTTCCATCGTTGCCCTGCCGCGCCCTCTGTAATAATTTATGAACTGCTGGATAAGCGGGTGCACCTGGAAGGAAAATCCAAGCGATTTATTTGCAACGGCATATTCGATGTAGCGGTATTGTTGTTGGGCAACCGGGTTATTTAGGTCCTGTTCCTCAGGTGTAAGTTGCAATTTGGCCAGATCATCTAGCGGTGACGGTTCATACTGCTGCCAGTTAAATCCCCTCAAATCCTCAGAAGGTGCCGCAATGGTCTGCTTTTGCGTGGGCTGTTCTTTTGATTTATTGCTTGCGGCAACGAATTCCCTTGTATCCTTTATGACTTTGTCAGCAATTGCGAAATCCGTCTGTGACCAATTCCAGCCGCAGGTTTCCGAAAGGCTTTTGATCTGTGGCTGCATCTCGCCCGGATACTCAAGACGATAGATTGTCTCAATCATCTGGGCATAACAGGCAGATAACTTCTTATCGCTCTGGATATTCAGCCCGGAGAGTAAGAAAGTATTTACAGCTTTATCAAATTTATCACCGGTCGAGTTTCTTCTCCCCTGGGACAAATCCTGCAGCCCGTCCCGGAAAAAGACGCCTGCTTCCGAAATCACAGAATTAATCCTTGCCTGAACTTCTGCCGTTTGCTCCGTTTGAGCCGGGACTGTAGAAGCCAGACTTAGTGCAAGAGTTAAGACCGCTAACTGGGTGAATACCGCTAAATATCTCATTAGACTAAACTTACAAACTTGAAACAATGGCCGTCCTAATCAAAAGTAATCGCTTCAACCGATAGTGCCAAAGCAGATAAAGTAATATTAGAACGCCCTGTCAGGGGTTTGGGTTGCAAAAAAAAGCACACTTCCACCCCAAAATGACATTTTCTAAATTAACACATAGAAAAAAGCCCGGTCAATCCAAAGCTTTTCGCACAAAATTAGTCCATTAGGCCGGAAGCAACGGTTAATAAGGCCGGTTAGCCGGCACTGATCTGATTACCCCTTTGCCTGGAAGGTTTAGCCGGAGCTTTTACTTTTGGTATTGCCTTTTTTACGGGTTCAACTTTTTTGGCCGTTGCCGGGTCTTTTTTCTTGCCGCCTGAGCTTTTCTTTTGTCTGAAGGCATTTTCAAAAACCTCGCTGATATGCTCGACGTAAACCAGCTCCAGGTCTTTTATTACCTCCTTCGGCAGGTCTTCTATATTTCGCTTGTTTGCTGCCGGCAATATTACTGTTTTGATCTTTGCCCTGCGGGCAGCCAAAAGTTTCTCTTTAACCCCGCCAATCGGCAGTACATTGCCTCTTAGGGTAATTTCACCGGTCATTGCAACATCTTTTCTGACCGGCCTCCCGGACAGCACTGAAACAAGGGCGGTTGCCATGGCGATTCCCGCGCTTGGGCCATCTTTTGGAATGGCTCCCTCCGGCAAATGTATATGAATGTCATAGTTATCAAAAACCTCTGACTCGATTCCGAGCTGATCTGCCCTGGCTTTGGCGTATGAATAGGCCGCTTGTGCAGATTCACGCATCACGCTGCCAAGCTGCCCGGTCAGGGTAAGGTTGCCTTTACCGCGGGATTTTATTGCTTCAATGAGCAGTAAAACTCCTCCAAAAGCAGTCCAGGCCAGCCCGGTAACGATTCCTACCTGGTCTTTTTTCAATGCAGATTCTGCAAAGATTCTTGGAGCCCTCAGATACTGTTTCAGGTTTTCACGAGTAATTTTAACCGGTTTGAATCTTTTCTCATTTTCTGCCTTTTTGCGGGCAACTTTGCGGCAGATTCGGCCTATTTCCCTTTCCAATTGCCTTAAGCCGGCTTCCAAAGTGTATTCCGAAATCACCATGTTCAGAGCGCTTTGCTCGAACCTGATATCATTCGGCTCTAGACCATTTTCCTCGAGCTGTTTCGGGATCAGGTGCCGTTTTGCAATTTCCAATTTTTCTTCCTGGGTATAACCTGCCAGATTGATTATCTCCATTCTGTCCCTCAGGGCAGGCTGAATCGTATCCAGAAGGTTCGCCGTCGTCATAAACAGGACGTTAGACAGATCGAAGGTTACTCCCAGATAGTTATCCCTAAAGGCGAAATTTTGTTCAGGGTCTAAAACTTCGAGTAATGCCGAGCTTGGGTCGCCCCTGAAGTCGAAGCCGATTTTATCAACTTCATCCAACATCAGCAGCGGATTGTTTGTTCCGGCCTGCTGTATGGCCTGAATAATCCTTCCCGGCATTGCCCCGACATAAGTACGGCGGTGTCCCCTGATTTCTGCCTCGTCATGAAGGCCGCCTAAAGATAGCCGAACGAACTTACGCCCCAGGGCTCTTGCCACTGACCGCCCAAGCGATGTTTTGCCAACTCCTGGCGGACCAACCAGACAGAGTATTGACCCTTTCGCCTTTTGCGAGAGCTTTCTGACGGCCAGTGCTTCTATAATCCTTTCCTTTACGCGTTCAAGCCCGTAATGATCTTCATCCAGTATTTTCTGGGCTTTTCTTAGGTTGAGGTTGTCTTTTGATGAAACTGACCATGGCAGGTCTGTAATGATATCCAGCCAGTTCCGCAAAGTGGCAGTCTCTGCAGCATCAGGATGCATTCTCTCGAGCTTTTTAAGCTGCCTAAAGGCTTCTTCCTCGGCCGGCTCAGGCATTTTGGCCTTGATAATTTTTTCTCTGTACTGCTCGATTTCCTCAAACAGTTCGTTCCCCTCGCCAAGCTCTGCCTGTATGGCCTTCAACTGCTGGCGCAGGAAATACTCTCTTTGTGAACGGTCAATGTCAGCCCGTGCTTGGGTATTTATTTCTTGCTGGACGGTAAGGACCTCGATTTCCTTGCTTAAAAGTTCGTTGATTCTCTTGAGCCTTGGCACCGGATCCAAAATATCCAAAACGCTCTGCGCGTCTTCCAGTTTTAACTCCAGATTCGAAGCGCAGAGGTCAGCAAGCCGCCCCGCATCATCCAGATTTGCGATTATCGCTAAAACCTCCGGAGAAATTCCTTTTCCCAGGCTGGCTGCTCTTTCCATCAATGAGCGAACGTTACGGATCAGCGCCTCGACCTCCAGCGAATTTTCAGGAGCTAACGGCTCATTTACGGTTTTAATGCGTGCTTTTATGTAATTTCCTCTTGGATCTATTTGCTCGATCAGGCATCTTGATAAACCCTGTATCAGTATTCTGATCCTGCCGTCCGGCAGCTTCAGCATCCGCATGATGATCGCAACCGTACCGACTTTATACAGATCTTCCTGTTTCGGGTTTTCCAGATTGGCGTCCTTTTGCGAAACGAGCACGATCATCCTGTTTTCTTTCAAGGCTTCCTCAACTGCCCTGATTGACCTGTCTCTTGAAACAAACAGGGGGACAATCATAAAAGGGTAGATCACGATATCGCGAAGCGGCAGAACCGGAAGCTCAGAAGGAATCTGCATCATCGGCTCTACACTTTCAGCATCCGAAACTCTTACCGAAAAATCCTCAAAATCCACCATAAGTTTTGATTGTAAATTATACGCTTGAAAAAAGGTAATCTGCTGCAGGATTTACTCTGAATGCGCGGCCGCCCGAAAGCTTAAGAATGTTGTGAGATGTTTGTTCGGAATAGTCTTGATTTAATTACTGGCAACAACTTTTTTAACTATTTGCCGGATTTTTTTTACTTTTAGCTGGTTTCTTACTTTCGGCCTTTTTTATTCGAACTAGACCGGCCTACTTTCACAAGGTGTTTCAGCTCGCTCATGAATTCCGTCACATCCTCGAAATTAAGGTAAACGGAGGCGAAACGAACATAAGCAACTTTGTCCAGCTCTTTAAGCCTTCTCATTATGATTTTTCCGATGTTATTGGTGGGATACTCCCTGTCCGGTGAATCCTGGACAACTTTTTCGATTTCATCGGCAATTGAATCCAGTTTGGTAGCTGAAATCGGCCTTTTCTCACAGGCCCTCAACAATCCGGCCAAAACCTTGTTTCTGTCGAATGCCTCCCGACGGCCATCTTTTTTAATGACCATATATGGGATTTCATCAATCCTTTCATAGGATGTGAACCTCCGGCCGCAGCTTAGGCATTCCCTCCTGCGGCGGATAGAATCGCCTTCCTTGGATTCACGGGAATCCACAACCTTATCTTCATTATGTGCACAATAGGGGCATCTCATCTTTTTAGCATCTAATTAGTCG
>DATLZX010000216.1:0-3261 GCA_035573795.1 Pyrinomonadaceae bacterium
CAGAGTAAAGCGAAATTTTATTTCTTTTGCAAAATGAAACATCTCCTGGTAATGCATTCAGATAGTAATGCATTCAAAGCCCATAAGTAGCCGCTTGGATTCCTCCCGGGCAGACGCCGATCAGTCTGGATACAACGCAAAATCCTATCAAACCTTGCATTGTATTTCTTTTATAAACATGCGTAATTTTTCAATGCCTTCTGGGCCGGAAGCAGTCAAACCTTGTATGGCAGTTTTTTCCCTTTAGTCTCAGCAGCAGGCGCCAGCTTAAGCGACGGATTAGCAGTAATTTCCAGCCCATCATTCTGGCCTTTAGACAAACGATGGTAACCTGCGGCAGCAATCATCGCCGCATTGTCTGTCGAAAGATGCCGTGAGGGAAAGTAAAGCGGCAGATTCAGCTTTTCTGCTTCTGCCCGGGCGAGCTCCCGCAAATTTGAATTACAGGCAACACCGCCGGCAATTACAAGCGTTTTAGGCTTGAGACGGATTGCCTGTTCGGCCAAAGCCCTGGTCAGCGTGAGGTTGACCGAATATTGGAATGATGCCGCGAGATCAAAAATCTTTTGATTGTTACGGCCAACAGAAGGATCTGCATCTGAGCCGCCATTTTGCTTTTGCTCATTGCCGAATGGTTCAAATGGCAGTATCTGCTCTGATTTGATTAACCGAGAAGCCGCTGTTTTCAACCCTGAAAAACTGAAATCCGGACGTCCATCCGTTATTTTCGCCTTTGTAAATTTATAGGCTTTCGGGTTGCCTTTTTGAGCAAGTTTTTCGATTATTGGCCCGCCGGGGTAACCGAGCCCGATCATTTTCGCCAACTTATCGTATGCCTCGCCAGCAGCATCATCACGAGTGCGTGCAATCAGCTGATATATGCCTTCTTCAGGCGAAAAATAAAGGTGAGTATGGCCGCCGGAAACAATCAGGGCAAGTATCGGAAATTTGGGCAAGGGGTTTTCAATAAGTGCAGAGTAAAAATGCCCCTCTATATGGTTTACCCCTACAATCGGGACTTTCATTCCATAGGCCAAGGCTGCTGCGTATGAAACACCAACATGCAGAGATCCAATAAGTCCGGGCCCTGCGGTTACAGCGATGCCATTGATATCTTCAGGCCTGACTCGAGCTTCTTCAAATGCTCTTTCTACAATGTAATCAATCTTTAGCAAGTGTTCACGCGAGGCCAGCTCCGGCACAACACCGCCAAATTTTTGGTGAGTAGAAATCTGAGAGTAGATTACAGAAGAAAGTATATCTCTTCCGCTGCGAACGACTGCAGCAGCCGTTTCATCACAAGATGTTTCAATGCCCAAAACCAGCACAAAAATATTTTATCATCTTACAAAATATTTTACTTTTCTCGAGCGCTTGCAAACCCAATCACTGCTTATCATTGGCCAGCGGAGGGCGACTTCTGGTTCAATTCATCTACTTTTTTCAAAAGATAATCCGCAGTTTGGCCAGCTTGGCTCAATGCTTCAGAAAATTGAGTGTTGCCGGAGTTGTAGAGCGATATTTTTTTCTGCGCAGAGAGCAGAGCCGCAGCTTGTTTCAGGTATTCTTTTTCAAATTGCGACGTTTTTGAAAACTCCAATTTCTTAAGGTCAACCTGTGTCAAAAGCCCGGCAACATCAAATGAAGATGGGCTTACAGCCCTTTTTTCATCAAGCGCCATTGCTGCCCTTGTTTTGTCCAGCTTTTTCAATAATTCGCGTTCCTGTGCGAGCGCGTCTTTGGCAAAATCTCTGAAAGCACTTTTGCTCGTTCTTGTATCAACCATCAATGATGAATCAATTAAAAACTCAGTAACGGTAATCAACGTATCAATCTGCCTTTTAGTTATATCAGCCTGGCCAGATTCCTGGCTTTCGGTGATTACAGACCTTTTTTGTGTTTTAAGGGATTCGTCTCGAGGTTGAGTAATATTTTTATCAGGCGAGGGCGGCCGCTCGCATACTGCGAAAAGCATTGCCATACTCAAAAGTAAAAATACTCTCATGGTTTACTTGACTGGCCCGGTAAAGAAAGCTAGATTTATCGAAACTTTCAAAATATTAAGTTTCTATAATAATTGAATATATGATTATTAGAAATCTGATTGCACTTGTTGTCGGACTGATTGCGGCAATTGCTGTAACCTATATTTTGCAGATTATTGTCGGCATGCTGTTTCCGCCGCCCGCAGGACTCGATTTCAATAACCCCGAAGCCATCAAGCAGTACGTCTCTAATCTTCCATCCATTGCAATTCTGCTTGTATTAATAGGCTATATCATTGCCTATTTTATTGGCGGATTTATCGTTGCCCGCATATCCGGAGGAAACTCCGCACTGCCGCTTATTCTTGGCGCGGTCGGTACATTATTTTGGATCTTGAATATATGGATGATACCTCATCCGCTCTGGGCAACTCTTGCAGGGTTTATTTGCTTTATTCCGCCAGCGCTGCTGGGCAGCAGGACCGGCCAACGGCGCTAGGAACCCGCAGTCCCCGCCTGAGGTTTACTGCCCGAGGATATCTGCCAAGTCTTATAAGCAATTTTCAAATTCCTATCAACAAATCTTGCATCAATCTAAGTCCAACTATCCGAAAGGCTTACAAGAGCATGCTGCGGACTACTTGCCGGCAATCTCACCATAGAATTTCCAATGTGGTGCATAGCCACGCTGTAATTTTTCACCAGTCATGATCGAGCGCAGGATTTCTACAGGAATAGGACCTTCCCGCAGTGCCCAGTCATGAAATTCCCTGTCACTTAATTTCCCCTTTGTAACTAGCTCAGAATGGAGCCTGTAGAACTGCAGCCCGCCGAGCATATATGCCGCCTGATACAGAGGGCCGTATTCACCGGAAAATGACCGTCTGACCTCGGCCAGCGCATTCTCCCTTTCATGGCCTACTTCATTTACAAGAAGGTTTACGCACTGTTCCGGCGTCCATCTACCAAGGTGAAAATTCAGGCTAAATATAATCCGTGCAGCTCGGTGCGAGCGCCAAAACAGAGCACCGATTCTTTCCTGCGGCGTCTTGAAAAACCCTCGATCCCAAAGCAAAAATTCCCAATACAAGGCCCAGCCCTCGACTGAAAATGGCGTCCTGAACATCATCCTGTACGGTCGAAACCTTCTGTTCATAAATCCCTGCAAATGATGGCCGGGGATCAATTCATGATGTGTAACCGCTCTGGCAAAAAACGGATTGTTACCTCTCATTGACATCATTTTTTGCTCGTGCGTCATTCCATCGGTTGGATA